>DATCIB010000153.1:0-3357 GCA_036508045.1 Bacteroidales bacterium | reverse complement strand
ACAGGCGCTACAATTGATGCCTGTGCGCAGGCATTACTGGTGATCCCCGGCATACAGATCAGTGTCTTTGCTTTGGCACTGGCAGAAAATTAAAATGAGGGAAAAAAGAAAGAATCTTTTCTATATTCAATTGAAACCGTTACTTTTGTACAAGATTATTGAATCCTAACTTAATAAGTTAATTGTATGAAAAACTTGGAAAGACAAGTCGCAGAAAGACTGCTCAAGATAAAAGCAGTTAAATTACAACCACAGAACCCGTTCACATGGTCTTCAGGAATTAAATCGCCGATCTACTGCGATAACCGCAAGACTCTCTCATATCCTGTACTCCGCAATTTTATCAAATTAGAGCTTGCACGTCTGATTCTTGAGAAATATCCAAATGTGGATTGTATAGCCGGTGTTGCTACCGGAGCTATTGCACAAGGCGCGATGGTAGCCAGCGAACTGGGATTACCTTTCGTATATGTTCGCTCCAGTCCCAAGGATCACGGTTTGGAAAACCTTATCGAAGGTGATCTTCGTCCCGGACAGAAAGTTGTGGTCATTGAAGACCTGGTATCTACCGGTGGCAGCAGTCTGAAAGCTGTAGAAGCGATCCGTCAGCATGGCTGCGAGGTATTGGGCATGATGGCCATTTTCACCTATGGTCTTCCGGCGGCAGAGATAAGCTTCAAAGAAGCAAAAGTCACACTTACTGCCCTCTCTGACTATGACACGGTAGTAGATGTTGCTTTAAAAACCAAATATATCGGCGAAAACGATCTGGAAACATTAGAGGAATGGAGAAAGAATCCGGCAGAGTGGGGAAAAAATAAATAATATGGCAGATTTCCAGAGCGAAACAAAACTAATCCGGCAGAACGCGGAATCAGTATATCTGATGCTTTCCGATTTGACTAATATGGAAAGGATCAAGTCTCGTATTCCACAAGACAAAGTGAAAAATCTGGAATTTGACGCTGATACTATGCGTGCTACTGTAGATCCGATCGGAACAATTTCTTTTCGGGTTGTGGACCGCACTCCATTCACTACCATCAAATACAAGACTGAGGATTCTCCTTTCGAACTATTTTTGTGGATTCAGCTGAAGCAACTGGAGGAGAAGGAGACTGCAGTAACAGTGACTATTCATGCCGATTTGAATCCTTTTGTCTTAGGGATGATATCCAAACCTCTTCAGGAGGGAGTGGAAAAGATTGCTGATTTACTGACCAAAATAAACTTCGAATAGCACCGTGGCACAAAAACTTTGGGAAAAGAGTGTACTGGTCAACGCAGAGATTGACCGGTTTACTGTAGGGAAAGACCGTGAAATGGATCTTTACCTTGCTAAATATGATGTTCTGGGGTCGATGGCACATGTCACGATGCTGGAGAGCGTCGGACTTCTGACCAGTGATGAGAAAGAGATACTCCTGAAAGAGATGCGCTCTGTTTATGCTATCGCACAGAGTGGCGACTTTGTCATCGAAGAAGGTGTGGAAGATGTTCATTCCCAAGTGGAACTGATGCTTACCCGTACGTTGGGCGATGTCGGAAAGAAGATTCACAGTGGCCGTTCACGCAATGACCAGATATTGGTGGATCTCAAGCTCTTCACCCGTGATAAGATTCAGGAACTGACATCATACGTCAGCGAAATGTTTGACATCCTTCTCTCTAAAAGCGAAGAATACAAAGAGGTTCTGATGCCGGGATATACACACTTGCAGATTGCGATGCCTTCTTCTTTCGGTCTATGGTTTGGAGCTTATGCGGAGAGTCTGGTCGACGATTTGGTACTGCTACAAGCTTCTTATAAGATCTGCAACCGCAATCCGCTGGGATCAGCAGCCGGCTATGGCAGCTCCTTCCCGCTCAACCGTCAGATGACTACCGATCTGCTTGGCTTTGACAGCATGAACTATAATGTGATCTATGCACAGATGGGCAGAGGCAAGATGGAACGCTCCGTCTCGTTTGCACTGGCATCCATTGCAGCCACGCTATCCAAACTGGCCTTTGACGGTTGTATGTTCAACAGTCAGAACTTCGGCTTCATCAAACTGCCGGACGAGTGTACGACAGGATCAAGTATCATGCCACACAAGAAGAACCCCGACGTCTTTGAGCTCACACGCGCCAAATGCAACAAGATACAAAACCTCCCGCAACAGATCTCTTCCATCATAAACAATCTGCCTTCCGGCTATTTCCGTGATTACCAGATCATCAAAGAAGTCTTTCTGCCGGCTTTCGACGAACTGACAGACTGTCTCCGCATGGTAACCTATATCCTGAAGGAGCTGAAAGTGAATAAGAATATCCTTGAAGATGAGCGGTATGCTCCTATCTTTAGTGTGGAGGAAGTAAACCGGCTAGTACTGTCGGGCGTTCCTTTCCGCGACGCATATAAGCAAGTAGGTCTCTCTATCGAAGCAGGTACTTTTGTACCGGATAAAGAGATTCATCATACGCACGAAGGAAGCATCGGCAACCTCTGCAACGACAAGATACAGGGACTGATGCAACAGGTCTTGCAAAGCTTTGATTTTGATAATATGAACAAAGCTGAAGAGGCTTTGATAAAAGGTTAAACAGGATGGAATACAGACGATGTGGCGCAAGTGGCTTACAGCTTTCACGTCTCGCCTTGGGACTGTGGCACAACTTTGGTGAAGAAGCGGATCCTCTCCGCTGCAAGTCTATGTTACGGTATGCCTTCGACGAAGGAATTACCCATTTCGATCTGGCCAACAACTATGGTCCTTCCCCCGGTTCGGCAGAAATAAACTTCGGGCGAATACTAAAAGAAGAATTTGCCTCACACCGCGACGAGATGATCATCACCACCAAAGCAGGTCACGAGATGTGGCCGGGACCTTATGGTGACGGAGCATCGCGCAAGAGTCTGATGAGCAGTCTGGACCAGAGTCTGAAACGGATGCAGCTGGAGTATGTGGATATCTTTTACTCACACCGATATGATTCTGAGACTCCGGTCGAAGAGACCATGGAGGCTCTCAGCGATATCGTCCGTCAGGGAAAAGCCCTTTATGTCGGTATCTCCAAGTATCCCCCCGAACAAGCACAAAAAGCCTTTGAACTTCTCAAAGCAAACCATACCCCCTGCCTCATCTATCAGGACAGATATAACATGCTCGCTCGCAAACCCGAAGAGCAGCACTTGGATCTGGTTGCAAAGTACGGAGTAGGATTTATTGCCTTCTCCCCACTTGCACAAGGGCAGCTAACCGACAAATACCTGCATGGCATCCCTGAGAACTCACGCGCCGCAAAGAACGGGTTTCTCACAGAAGAGCAGGTAATCCGAAATATCAATACGATCAAAGGCTTACAGGCGATGGC
>DATCIB010000152.1:0-5808 GCA_036508045.1 Bacteroidales bacterium | reverse complement strand
AATCCGGTGAGCCAGTTCTTGTTACGTGAAGCAAAAGGAGTGATGGATAATTTTGGTAACCATGCTTCGTTTGTGATGTTTTCAACAGGAAATGAGATTGGTGGCACACCTAAAGCAATGAAATTCATGACTGATGAGTTCAGGAAATACGATAACCGCTTCTTGTTTGCCCTTGGTACAAACTATAATCTCGGATGGAGTGGTGGATTGGATGGAGAAGACTTTCTTGTTACCTGCAGAGTTGGTGCCGGTGATGAAGCAAACTATGAAACGCAGGTGCGCAGCTCTTTTGCGTATGTGGATGCGTTGGACGGAGGTGCTTTGAATGGTCGTTATCCGAATACAAAGATGGATTACAGCAAAGGGTCGGCAAAGTCGCCCAAACCTGTAGTAGGTCATGAGGTAGGGCAGTTCCAAATGTACCCCGATCCGAAAGAAATAAAGAAATATACCGGTGTGCTAACTCCGTATAACCTGATCACTTTTATAAATCGGACAAATGAGAAGCATGGGGTGCAAAAGACAGAACGCTTCTTCAAAGCCAGCGCTGCATTGAGTTTGCTTTGCTATAAGGCAGATCTGGAGATGGCATTCCGCACTCCAAACTTTGCCGGTTATCAGATGCTTGATATTCAGGATTTCCCCGGACAAGGCACAGCTTTGGTTGGTATGCTGGATGCTTTTATGGAAAGTAAAGGGATTATTACACCGGAAGAATATTCGAAATTCAATGCTCCGGTTATTCCTCTATGGGTGGCTGATAGTTATACATGGATGAACGATACTGTGATGAATGGGGAGGTGAAAGTGTTCAACTATTCCGCCAATGATTTGAAGGATATCTCTGTGGACTGGCAACTCATTGCTACGGATGGAAGGATTGTGAAGAATGGTACGATAGAAGGGAGTGCCAAACAAGGACAACTATCCGATTTAGCTACTTTAAATATTGACTTGTCGGATATCAAACAAGCCACTCAACTTCAACTTCGGTTCGCTATACGTAATACCAACTATGCCAACGAATATAACACGTGGGTGTATCCAAAGCAAAAAGCGGTGAAGCTTCCTGCGTCTGTCCGACAATTTACTGCTGTTGATAAGAAGCTCTACACTTATTTACAGAAAGGTGGCACAGCATTATTAATTCCGAAAGCGGATGCATTCAAGGAACAGACAGTCGGTGGCTTGTTTACCAGTGACTATTGGAGCTATTCTATGTTCAAAAGCATCTCCGAGAATGCAAAGAAGCCCGTTTCTCCGGGTACTTTGGGCTATCTGATTAACAATGAACATCCCCTGTTTAAGGAGTTTCCGACCGACTATCACAGCGACTGGCAGTGGTGGGCAATTGCTCGTAATGCGCGACCCTTGATTTTGGATAATCTTACAAATTCCATCTCACCTGTTGTTGAAGCAATCGATAACGTGGAACGAAATCACAAACTTGGTGTTTTGTTTGAGTGCAAAGTAGGTAAAGGAAAACTCTTTGTCTGTATGAGCGATCTGGTTAATCATATGAACTACAAGGAGTGTAATCAACTTTACGGCGCTATCTGCCGATATGTCTCTTCAAAAGAGTTTAACCCCAAAGATGAGTTATCCGTAGAAGAACTTCAGGCTCTCTTTTATTCTTCCGTCAAAAAGGCGAAGATAGAAGGAGTGAAAAATGTATCTTACGAATAATAGTTTCAATCGCCGATCTGAAGGAGTCTTGAACCGTCCGGCTGTTCTGTGATATAGATATTTATAGCATCAGAAGGAAGAAGCTCTTCTATCTTTTCCGGCCATTCTATCAGACAGATTGCTCCGCTGTAAAAATAGTCCTCATATCCGAAGTCATATACCTCATCAATCTTGTTGATACGGTAGAAGTCAAAATGATAAATAAGTTCGGCCGTTGCCGTGCGGTATTCATTGACAATAGCAAATGTGGGACTGTTTACCGGATCATCCACTCCGAGTTGCCCGCAGATGGCTTTTGTGAGTGTAGTCTTTCCGGCACCCATACTTCCACGAAAAGCAAAGACCGTGTTGTCTCCCATATGGTCTATGAAAAAGCGGGCTGCCTCGTCTATTTTGTCTAATTGATACGTGAATTGTTCCATAATTTATTCTTTTGGAGTCAGGGTGATTAAAGGAATCAGCATCTCTTCCAAAGAAAGACCTCCGTGTTGGAAAGTTCCTTTGTAATAAGAGACGTAATAGTTATGATTATTAGGATAGGCAAAGAAATCATTGTTTAGCGCAAAGATATAGGAAGTACTTACATTTGGACTAGGCAAACCCGCTTTTTCCGGTTGCTTGATCTCAAAGACCTGCTTGGGGTTGTAACTCAGATTCTTTCCTTGTTTGTAGCGGAGGTTGACACTGGTATTACGGTCGCCTATCACTTTCACCGGATTATCCACGCGAATAGTGCCGTGGTCAGTTGTCAATACAATCTTATACCCCTTTTCTGCCAATGTCTTGAATAACTCATGTGTGGAAGAGTGCTTGAACCAGGAAAGTGTCAACGATCGGTATGCAGCTTCAGAAGAAGCCAGTTCGCGAATCATCTTTGATTCCGTACGTGCATGGGAAAGCATATCAATGAAGTTTAATACGACGACATTCAAGTCATTGTTTTGTAACTGTGAGATATTATGAATCAACTTTTCGCACGATTGTGAGTCCAGTATTTTATTATACGAGAAGCTGTTCTTTCGCCTATAACGTTCCAGATGGGTCTGAACGAGTGGAGCCTCATTGAGATTCTTCATTTCTTCCGACTCTTCATCGACCCAAAGCTCCGGAAACATTTTTTCTATTTGCAGTGGCATCAATCCTGAGAAGATAGAGTTTCTTGCATATTGAGTGGCAGTGGGAAGAATGCTCAGATAAAGATCTTCTTCAAAAGTGAAATAGTCAGAGAGTGTATGTTGGACTACACGCCACTGGTCCAGTCTGAAATTATCAATGAGAATAAAGAATACTTTTTCACCTTTGTCCAGAATAGGAAAGACCTTCTTCTTAAACAGATCCGGGCTCATGATGGGGCGGTCATCCGGGTTGTTAATCCAACTCAGGTAATTACGTTTGACAAACTTCCCGAACTCACTGTTGGCATCTAGTTTCTGAGATTTCAGGATCTCATCCATTGAACTATCGCTGCTCTCCAGTTCCAACTCCCAGTAAATAATCTTCTTATAGACCTCAGCCCACTCTTCATACGAAGAAGCCTCATTGATCTGCGTGCTAATCTTTGCGAACTCCTGCTGATAGGAAGTCGTCGTAGTCTCGCTGATGATTCCTTTCTGATGGACAAACTTTTTAATTGTCAGAAGGATCTGGTTTGGATTGACCGGCTTGATCAGATAGTCCGTGATCTTGCCCCCAATCGCCTGGTTCATGATATTCTCCTCTTCGCTTTTGGTAATCATGACCACAGGCACATTCGGGTTGATCTCTTTGATGAAAGAAAGAGTCTCCAATCCGCTGATACCCGGCATGTTTTCATCCAGAAAGATGATTGCAAAGTCTTCTTCTTTACATTTGTCAACGGCGTCCTGACCATTGGTCACAGTGACCACCTCGAAGCCTTTATTTTGCAAAAAGACTATGTGAGGCCGAAGCAAATCGATTTCGTCGTCTGCCCATAAGATCCGTTCTTGTTTCATTCTGTCAAAGGTGTATCAGGTTGATTGTAATGCTCTTCGTAATAGTTGAAATAGTCCTCAAAAGAGAAGTATTTCTTCAGTAGATCGTAGTTCTTCACAGAGATGATGACAGGTCTTATCTGTCTGTTCATATCAGCATCAAGTACTTCGCGTTCGTAAAACATTTGCTTATACCACATGATATCATCATATGTTGCGAAACCCGAAACAATAAGTAATTCAATGTCATTAAATGTGCTGTTCGCAAGGTCAAAGTTCTTGACCAGGAAGTTGGAGAAATTGTAACTTGCCACGTTGAAGAGCAGTTTGTTATTATCCACAGTACCGGAAGGATAGGCAAACAGCAGTATGTATGGCGTTTGTTTCTCATCAGAGAATGATATCTTAACGGAGTCTGTTTTCGTGGAGTCATTTGCCGCAAGTTTTCTTTCCCAGATTGAAGAAGAGATATCACCCGCGTCAGCCAAGTCACGACCTTCATAGATGCCCTTCCCAATAGCTGTGGCCAGTTCGCTGACATCACTGGAAGGATATTCTTTCAATAGCAGATCTATCATCTCCTTAAATCCTTCTTTGTCACCCTCCTTCAACAGAGAAAGAGCATAGACAAGCATATATTTTGGCATCAGTTCAGCCTTTGGATATTTGCCGCGGATCATCTCATAATTGCTCTTTACCAGTCCGGATTGGTTATCGAGATAAGCCTTGTAGGTATCCACATAGACTGAATCCTGTATCTGACGCGCCATCAGAAACTCACGCTCAAAGTTCGGATCAGCCAGTAGAATGGAATTCTCGTTGTCCGGGAACTCATTAATCAGCTTCAAACGGTAATATTCTGCTTTCTCTTTATCTTTCTTTCGATAATAGATCTGGAATAGATTATAATAGGTGTCTGCCAGAAAATCATTCTCCGGAAATCTCGTGAGGAGACTCTCAAAGCTAGCCAATGCAGCATCGTAATCGCTGAGATTGTTTTTCAATATGAAGCCTACATTGTAAAGACCTTCGCGGATAAGTACATTCGAAGCCTCAAACTCCTCAGGTGTGGAAGGCAATTGTGCCAAGTAATACTCAGGAGTTTCCAGTTCGTCTTCCAGAGAGTCTTTTGGAGCAACCTTGGTGGAGTCATTCCTAATCGAGTCAGCCGGCGTTTTAGTTGTAGCAGTCGAATCACCCGGCGCTTTTGGAGTCTCTTCCTTCGTGTCTGCTAAGATTGCGGTAGCTTTCGTCTTCCTGCGCCAGTTGTCTTCGAGTTTGCGTGTTCCCCATTTCTGCTGAAAAGAACTTTTCCCTTCCGACATAGCCGTTAGATTGTAAAAATACCATGACTTGTCCACATTCGTGCTTTTGGGCGTAGGTGTAGGCCTGTTTGTTGCAGGAGTGGGTTTCCCACCTTTCTTTTCCATCTCCGCCCGAATATTTTCCGATTCTGCTTCCTTCTTAGCCTTCTTTACTTGTTCGATGACAGCTTTGATGACTTTCATTTTCTCGTCTTCAGGCATGCGGGCCAGTGTTTGTATACTATCCTGCTCTTCAACGTTTCGGGCAAAAACACTCATATCATCAAGTGCAGGACAAAGTATGGCAAGGCGTTTGTATTCCTCACTCTCTTTCTCAAAAAGACCAAATGCCTGTGAATAGCAAGGTTGGGCGTGCATGTATTTATGCTGCGCATAATACACATCTCCCATTTTCAAGAAACAGACCGCTTTGTCAATACCTGCACGTTTGCTTAAGGAGACCCCTTTGCCATAACTTTCAAGAGCTTTGACGGTATCTCCCTGTTGAAGATACAGATTGCCCAATGCGTAATAGACCATGTCCAGGTAGTTTAGATTCTTCCCGCTATTAGCCATGCGTTTCAGTTTGGAAAGGCTCTTCTTTGTATTTGAACCGGTTGCTACCTCGGTTTGTTTAATCCTGGCGCTGATCTCTGTTACGTATGGTGGATTTCGGCGAATGACCTTTCCGTAATAACTATAGGCTTCTTCTTTCTGGCCATCCATTTGATAGAGCTGCGCCAGCAAAAATTGCCATCTCATCTTCTCATCTTTGTTCGCCGATTTGAGTGCGTCTTTGAGATAGGGGATTGCTTCTTTGTACTTTTTCTGTTTGAGGAGATAGTCACAGTAAGCGGCAGTGTATT
>DATCIB010000151.1:0-2724 GCA_036508045.1 Bacteroidales bacterium | reverse complement strand
AGTACGGGTTATCTTTGTTCCGGCAGCATACGATTGATTGGTCCAGAAGTCGATCCATTCTCCACTCTTAGGAAGACTAAATGAAACTGTATTTTCAGGAGAATCAATGACTTTGGTAAACAAACTCTCTCCCAGTTGATGTGTCGATTGCTCGTAGTTCACATTTCGGATCAGGGAACCGCCTTGCAAATGGGCATCCACCACGGTTGAGAAGAGATAAGGAATTAACTGCTCATGCAACACGACACAAAACCGATAGATATCTGTTGCTTCTTTGCCGTGATACCAAGGTAAATGATTGGAGAATGCACCATTTTCACCTCCATTAATCATGGTCGCAGTCATTGCACCAAACTGGCTGTAACGAATGAATTGATTCGCATTGGAACGGGCCTGGAAGAAACCGGCTACTTCACAACCGGGAGCACCGTACCCTTTTTCTGCAGACTTATAGATATTATTTACCTGCAACTTCAACCCCTTCCAGTCTCCGGAAAAATCGCCACACCATCCCAAACTCATCTTCTCAACACTTGCGAAGTAACCTCCCTGATGAGAAAAGGGTCTGGCAAGAATAATCCCCCCGGCTCTTCTGGACAGTGTGTAATCATACATGGCATCATAATAATAGGGACGGAATTCCTCATTCGTCATTGTTCCAATGGAAGTCTTCAGTGTATCGCCGAAATAAAGTTCTCCCTGGTCCACTTTCCATCCATACACGCCATCTATAAAGACTTTATCCAACTGAGTACCCCACCATTTAGTTGCAGACTTATTGGTGAAGTCGAGATGTATTCCCGTTCCCTTCCACCATTCATGCGTTTTGCTATCATTGACTCCAAAATTCTTAGATACTGCATAATCATACGTTTCACTCTTCTGTGAGTACGTATCTTTCGCTTTGAGATTGATAGCTCCCGTAAGCCACAATATGACCTTTATATCTTTATCCTTAAAGAACCGGATCATCTTTTTGCTGTCCGGATAGCGTTTTGTATCCCAGTTAAAATCGTTGTAGGCTGTGCTCCAGGGGCTATCAATGATGACTGAACCAACGGGAATATTGTGTTTCAGATACATCTCTGTCAAAGCGATGACTCCTTCCGATGTATTTATGCTATCTTCCCATACCAGATGTTTAAAAGCCCATGCCGGAGTAACCGGCGGTTTCTGAGCCGGAGTGCACAAACAAACAATAACGAAGATTGATAAAATGAGAACTCTTATTTTCATGGTCTTACATTGTATTGCATTTCTCGTGTTTCTGTTTTTGGATCAAAGAGTTGCTATTCAAAAAACAGTATCCCTTCCCTTTCTCATTGCAAAGATACGATTATTTATTGCAAAGCTCTGCTTGACAATGGATAAGATTTAGGAAGGTAAGCTCAAATTACATATATCCCACTTACTTTACAAGGGGATGCACTTTCCCTTTAGCCTCTTATTTTTCTCGCTCCTCTCTGTTTTCCATGGATTATTACTTATCTTTGACCGCGAGAATAGTTTCTGATGTAGACCATTTGACTTTATATTTAAAGAAAAACATTATGCGTAATTTGTTATTAACCTTGAGCACGCTGTTCCTTCTGGCAGGCTGTGCAACTGTAAAAGATAGTTCAAAGAAGAATGTTGTCCGTGGCAGGGAAACAATGGATTCCATTTACTCACATTATTCCATTGAGGGAAAAAGTTTGCTACGAGAGATCCATCCGTTCGCGGAAGAATACAAA
The DNA here is from genome assembly GCA_036508045.1 of Bacteroidales bacterium. Classification (GTDB taxonomy): domain Bacteria; phylum Bacteroidota; class Bacteroidia; order Bacteroidales; family JAQUTK01; genus JAQUTK01. Next base: position 991 of record DATCIB010000151.1, on the reverse strand, counting down.
GCAACCTATCTGGCGTCAGAAGAGCAGGCTAACAGACCCAATCAGTATTCATATCTATGGCCTTTCTCCGGCACATTTTCCGCTGTCAACGCTTTACTGGAAGCCACAAATGACAAGAGTTACCAGAAGCTGCTGGACACAAAGGTGCTCCCCGGACTGGAAGAATATCTGGACACGAAGAGAATGCCTTATGCCTACTCCTCTTATATAAGTTCGGCACCTCAGTCAGATCGCTTTTATGACGACAACATCTGGCTTGGGATCGACTTTACAGACACCTATATGATGACCGGCGAACAAAAGTATCTGGATAAGGCAGAGATGATATGGAAATTCATTGCGAGCGGCATGGATCAGCAACTCGGGGGAGGTATCTACTGGTGCGAACAGAAAAAGGAGTCAAAGAACACCTGTTCAAATGCCCCCGGTTCGGTATTAGCCCTGAAACTCTTTGAGGCAACAAAAGACAGCAACTATTTTAATCAGGGCAAAGCTCTGTATCAATGGACAAAAGCTCACCTGCAGGATCCATCAGATTATTTGTATTATGACAACATGGGATTAAATGGTAGAATAGGAAAAGCAAAGTTTGCGTATAACAGCGGACAAATGCTTCAATCTGCCGCTATCTTATACAAACTGACAAAAGACAAGACCTTCCTGACCGAAGCTCAAAACATTGCAAAGTCGGGGTATAATCAGTTCTTCCAGGAGTTCTCACCCGCAGACGGAAGTTCATTCATGTTATTGAAGAGAGGCAATATATGGTTTACCGCAGTCATGCTCAGAGGATACATCGAACTTTATAAACTGGATAAGAATAAGAGCTATCTCGATTCATTTCAACAGAGTCTGGATTATGCGTGGACACATATGCGTGAAGAGACCGGACTATTTAACCAGGACTGGAGTGGCGAAAGCAAGGACCGTTTCAAATCGGTATTGACTCAGGCCGCCATGGTAGAAATGTATGCAAGAATGGCTGCTGCCA
>DATCIB010000150.1:0-3069 GCA_036508045.1 Bacteroidales bacterium | reverse complement strand
CAGTTCCTCATCGAGGCGATTCTTATAAGTATTACCGGAGGGTTAATAGGCGTTGTTTTAGGCATTGGCTCTTCGTTTTTCGTCAATGCTGTCTTGAGCTGGCCGGTATTCATACAGCCCTACTCGGTCATTCTCTCCTTTGCGGTGTGTACGGTAACAGGAATATTTTTCGGATGGTATCCAGCCAAGAAGGCTTCTGAACTGGATCCGATCGATGCAATACGATATGAATAATTAAAATGTTGGTGTTGTTTTGTCTATCCGCCGGGTTAAGAGAAGTAGGACGCTGTGAAGCTTTTGCCTTTTCATCCGGCGGATATTTTTTTAAATCAGAATATTACGTATTTTTGTAAACTTATAAGTAATGGGAACTATTATGTCTCAATTAAAAAACAAAGACTCGCTCCATCCTTTGATTCATATCATAGGCTGGACTATTTTCTTTTCTTTTCCTCTCTTCTTTGGGGATAAAGATGGAAACTTCTTTACCATGCAAGAAAATCTGAAACACTATGTTGTACCACTGACCTTCCTGATACTCTTTTATATCAACTACATCTGGTTAATCAACAAACTGCTTTTTAATAACAAGCAGAAACAATTCATCCTTGTGAATGCCTTTCTGGTGATTATCTTTGGAATCGCATTACATCTCTGGATAGAATATCTTAGTACCACATTCATTGGCAAAGAAGCCAGACCTCCGTTTCCAAAAGGAGGTGATTCCTTCTTTACGATTACGCACATCCTGCGCAATATATTCTCTTTGGCTCTTACAGTTGCCTTATGCGCATCAATTAAGATGACATTCCGTTGGAACAAAGCTGAAAAGGAACGCCAGGAACTGGAAAAGAGCAAAAGTGAAGCGGAGCTGAAGAACCTGAAAAACCAGCTCAATCCTCATTTCCTGCTCAATACGCTGAATAATATTTATGCTCTGATTGCCTTCTCTCCTGAAAAAGCCCAGCAAGCTGTTCATGATCTAAGTAAGTTGCTTCGTTATGTATTGTACGAAAACAACCAACCGTTTGTACCGCTTGTGAAGGAGATCGACTTTATAAAGAACTACATAGAACTGATGCGTATTCGCCTCTCGGATTCTGTAAAGCTGGAAACAAACATACATGTGAATGAACAAAGCGAAACAATGGTTGCTCCGATGTTGTTCATAACGATGATTGAGAACGCCTTCAAACACGGAGTAAGCTATAGTCACCCTTCCTATATCCACATAAGTATTTCTGAGAAACCAGGAGAAGAAATTGTCTGCAAGATCGACAACAGCAATTTTCCAAAGACTGATCAAGATAAAAGTGGTTCTGGGATTGGACTGGAACATCTTCGGAAAAGACTGGGACTACTCTATCCAGGACTCTACAAATGGGATATTGAGATGAACAAAGAGGCTTATATGTCCTCACTTACCATCTATCTGAACAAACCAAAGAAGTAATAAAGATGACAATCAACTGCTGCGTCATAGACGACGAGCCTTTGGCTCTGGACCTGCTGGTAAGCTACGTAAAGAAAACCTCTTTTCTAAATCTGGTCGGACAATTCAGTAATGCCGTAGAAGCAACAGACCTTGTCTCAAGCGAAAAGGTTGATCTGCTATTTCTTGACATTCAGATGCCGGAGATAAACGGCATCGAGTTTTCAAGAATGGTGAAGAAGTCGTGCAAGATCATATTTACGACCGCTTTCAGTAACTATGCGCTGGATGGATATAAAGTCAATGCTTTGGACTATCTGCTAAAACCGATCAGTTATCCGGATTTCCTGCAATCAGCCCAACGCGCATTAGAGTGGCACGAACACCTTCAAAGTCCTGCTGTTCATGAGGGAGGTCCGGAGTATATATTCGTCAAGTCAGAATACAAACTGGTTCAGATTGAATTAAAGCGGATACAATATATTGAAGGATTGAAAGACTATCTCAAATTTTATCTGGAAGGAGAAGCATTTCCGATTCTCTCCCTGATGAGCATGAAGTCACTCGAAGATCTTTTACCGGAGAAAGACTTTGTACGGGTACACCGTTCGTTTATTGTACGTGGAGATAAGATTAAGATTATTGAGCGCAACCGCATCGTCTTCGGCAAAGTTTACATCCCTATTTCCGACTCCTACAAGGATGCATTCCAATTGTTTATCAATAAGATGGCTATTTTCTCGGTATGACGTTGACTATTGTCAGCTTCCTGATACCGGTACCCACAGAATCAGGGAAATTTTCAACGGAAGAATCCGGTTTACCATTCGTAAATGTAACAAATTCCTTTGTCTCAAGATTAACGATCTTGCCATTGATCAGTTTGCTTTTACGAAACAACCCGTTGGTGAGAAAACCCTGCGAATAATACTCTCCATAGCCGTCTATTTCGTCGTTTTTAAAAGAACCGATATACTTATCTCCGTTTGGAAGTGAAATACTACCTGATCCATTCATTTTCCCTTTCAAGAAACTACCGGTATAGACTCTACCTTTGTACTCCGTCAAAGTTCCGTTTCCATCGTACAAACCTGCCTTAAAAGAACCCTCATAGATATTCTTATTGGGTAATTGAAGATATCCAACACCCTCATATAGACCTTTTGAAAACAATCCCTCGTAAAGCTCCTTTGACTTCAACCGAAGCATGCCTTGTCCGTGATAGAGACTGTCCTTGAAGAACCCATCATATCTATCCCCATTCTTAAAAATCACAAGCGCTTCGCCGTTCTCACAATCACCGGCAACAGTCTTAATATCTTTTCGTTGAGCAATGATGGGCAAGCACAATAAAAAGAATAGAAGCAACAAGCCTCCTTTCTGAAAAGGGACTTTAAACTTACTTATAAATCTGATGTTTTCGAATATACTCATACACTTTATCCGATAAGAAAAACCTTGGATTCTTTCCTTGAACAAATGCTTCGCGTATATATGTAGATGAGATCTCTATTTCGGGTGCATCAATGAGTGTCACATTTGGACGATCAACTCCCTTCAATGTTTCTCCACAACCCTTTCGCGGATAGATTATCAATCCAAACTCTTGTATAATACGTTCCGGCTCTTTCCAAAGG
>DATCIB010000149.1:0-10801 GCA_036508045.1 Bacteroidales bacterium | reverse complement strand
AAAGTAATCGCTGAAAAGGAGTTCATACGTTGTAAAATGAATGATAAGAAGCTGCCGGTGCTGAGCAAATCATGGCTGGCTACAGATCATCTGACTTGCCGTCCGGGAGAGAAAGCTGTCATCCAGTTTGGTTCGTCTTTTAAAGATGTATCGGTGCTCTATGAAATAATTTCTCAGGACTACGTGATACTAACCCGCAAATGGCTTACTCTCGATAATGAATGTCTCCGTCTGGAAGTTCCATTCAGAAAGGAATATGGGAAAGGCGTGAATGTTCGGTTCACATTCATCAAGGCTGGTATTACCTATCAGAAGGAATGTACGGTGCAGCGCTTTGTGGAGAGCAACTCTCTGTGGCTCAAGATCGCTTCATTCCGTGATAAGATTCGTCCGGGAAGTACGGAAAGCTGGACGCTGACCGTTACGGACGATAAGGGGAAGTTCCCTGCTGCAGAAGTACTTGCTTCTATGTATGACATGTCTCTCGACAAATTCGTGAAGCATGAATGGACACCTTTTTACTATTTCACAAACTTTGCTTCATTTGACTGGAGCGAGAGCAATAGTAACAGTGTCAATTTCTATCTCCTGTTTGCTTCCAATATGGAAGAGGTGCCTTCTTTTTTTGTCAGACCTGTTCAGAACTGGATGGGCTTGCTTAACTTGTTCGGCAATAGAAGAGGAAGTGTCACGGAGATGATGCAAGGAAGATCTTCCGGATATTTGAACATGGATAGAAGAATGTCAGCATCATCCGCAGATCCAAATGCTAACTACACGATTCGGGTTCGTGGAACTGCCGTTGCTAAATCCGAGGAGTATGCTTATAAAGAAGCGGGGCAGGTGGATGAGTTGGCATTGCAACTGGCAGACAAAGCGAAAGAGTCCACCGGTGAAGGAATGAATTACCTTCGCACCAACCTGAATGAAACGGCGTTCTTCTACCCGCATCTGGTTACAGATTCCTCTGGTAACGTGGCTATCAACTTTACTGTTCCAGAAAGCCTGACCCGCTGGAAATTCATGGCTATGGCTCATACAAAAGATATGAAATGGGGAAATATGGAAGAACTGGTCACTGCTCAGAAAGAAGTGATGATCACTCCTAACCTGCCCCGCTTCTTCCGACAAGGTGACGTGACCGGCATCTCGGGCAAGGTGGACAACCTCTCAGCCGGCAAACTGACGATGAACGTGATTCTGGAGTTCTTTGATCCATCCACCGAGAAAGTACTTGCTACACTGACTCAACAGGAACAAATCACTATCGATGGTGGTAAAAGCCAGTCGGTTGCCTTCCAAACTACACTTCCGGATTCTCTGGAGATAGTCGGGGTACGAATGAAAGCCATTAGCAACGAATATAGTGACGGCGAACAGGTAGTGCTTCCGGTACTGAGCAACAGACAGATGGTGACTGAGTCAATGCCGATGAGCGTAAGAGGGAACAAGGAGTATACGTTCGAAATGAAATCAGGGAAAGAAAGCAAGACTCAGGTTCCCTACCGGATGGTGTTCGAATTCTCAACAAATCCTGTTTGGTATGCGATACAAGCGCTGCCTTCTATCGGTAATCCGAGAAACGAGAATGATGCATTGAGCTGGTTCGCTGCTTATTATGCTTCCATCTTTGCAGATGCGGTGCTGCAAACTGTTCCGCAAACGAAACAGATCTTCGAACAATGGCGCTCCGAGGGAAAGAATAAGGAATCGCTCCTTTCCAATCTGGAAAAGAATCAGGATCTGAAGACTATCTTACTGGAAGAGTCTCCATGGTTGCTTGACGGTAAAAAGGAAAGTGAACAGAAAGAACGTATCGGACTGCTATTTGATCTCAACAACCAGAAGCAGCAACGTGAGCTTGCCATCCGGAAGTTGAGCGAACTACAGACTTCATCGGGTGGTTGGAGTTGGTATCCGGGCATGCCGGAGAGCCGCTATATCACACAATTTATTATCGGGTATATGAGTAAGATACAGTCTTTGGGAACTTATAAATTCAACGACAAGGAGTTATCTCTGATTCAGAATGGTCTGAAATATCTGGATGATATGATTGCCAAAGATTATATTGACTTAAAGAAATATACTAAGAGGGAGGATTTAGAGACTCAAAGACCAAACATATACCAGCTCTATTATCTCTTTGTTAGAAGCGAGTTTACGAAGCTGATGCCACTCAAAGATCCTCAAACCAAAGAGGCTGTGGACTACTATCTGGGACAGGTGGAGAAATTCGGTAACGAAGGTCCGCTGTTTAACCGGGCTCTTTCTGCCATCACGCTCAATCGTAATGGAAAGACTGCAAAGGCTAAGGCTATCGTACGGTCATTGCGCGAACAGGCAGTTCAGACTGAAGAGTTGGGAATGTACTGGAAAAAGAACGTGAATGGGTATTTCTGGAATGAGAATGCCATCGCAGTTCATGTGGTTCTGATGCAGGCACTCAGCGAAGTAGATTCGAACGAGGCTGAACAGGAGGAACTAAAGATCTGGCTTCTGAAACAGAAACAGACAGAAAACTGGGGAAGCTCAACAGCCACCTCGGATGCAATCGCTGCTTTGGTGATGAAAGGATCTGCATGGGCGACTGAAAAGGGAAAGACAGACATCAGCTGGGGAGGTCGCGAGGTACAGCCGGAACAACAGGAATCGGGTACCGGTTACTTCCGCCAGGTACTTGATGCCAAAGAAATCACTCCGGAACATCAGAAAGTCACCGTTCGGAAAGAGGGAAAAGGCATTGCCTGGGGAGCTCTTTATTATCAATATTCTGAACGGATGGAAAATATAAAAGCAAATACAAACGTTTTGCAAGTAAGTAAGAAGTTGCTGAGAGTAGTCAGCACTCCTACCGGCAGCGAACTGCAGGATATTGATGAGCAACATCCGCTGGAAAGAGGCGACAAAGTGACTGTCAGACTCGTGGTCAAGACAGACCGGGATATGGAATTTGTGCACCTGAAAGATGCCAGACCATCCTGTCTGGAAGCGACTGACGTACTTTCAAGATGTATCTGGAAAGAGAAGATATGTTATTATCAGTCCAATAAAGACGCATCGATGAACTTCTTCTTCAACTTCCTGCCAAAAGGAACGTATGTATTTGAATATTCATCTGTGGTAACACGCTCAGGAATGTATAGTGAAGGACCGGCTACAATACAGTGTATGTATGCACCGGAATTCACATCTCACACGTCAGGAAACAGGATTTTTGTTAAATAATTAAATTTGTAATATATGTACTTCAATTGGAAAAAAACTATGACATTGGCCGGCTTATTACTATTCTTTGCCGGCGTCAGTTATGCACAGGTCATCTCTTTTGACACGAAAGAACATGACTTCGGAACATTTACAAAATCTCAAACAGGTGAAGGTGTAACCTATGAGTATCTCTATACCAACACAGGAGATTCGCCACTGGTATTGAACAGGGTTGTCCCCTCCTGCGGATGTACAACTCCTGAATGGACACGCGAACCTATTGCTGCAGGTAAGAAAGGAAGTATCAAAGTGACTTACAATGCTGCTTCTACGGGTCCTTTCTCAAAGACTATCACCGTTTACTCCAATAGCAAGGATGGTTTTGTCACTTTGAAAATAAAAGGGACAGTAAATCCTTACATAGAAAGAGTTGAAGATTCCTACCCCATTGACTTAGGAGGTGGTATCCTGATGGTTAAGAATGAACTGAACTTTATCAATGTGACTAAGAATGAGCCTAAGACTCTTGTTGTCGATTTTATTAATACAAATAAAGAAGATGCGAAAATATCACTCAGCAAAGTGGCCAAGCCTCTTCGTGTCAACCTTTTATCCGATAAAGTGAGAGGGCAATCCAGAAGTTCGATAATGGTGACATTTGATGCCAAGGATAGTAAAGAATGGGGCAAGCAAGAAGCCTACTTCTATGTGTTGCCCGCCGGAGTAAGTGCTTCTGCAAAAAACAGAATCAAGGTGACTGCTAATATTATCGATGATATTGAAGACATGACTGCAGATCAAAAAAAGAATGCGGCAAACCTATCCTTCTCTACCCGTAACCTTGATCTGGGGGAAATGAAGGTAAACGATAAGAAAAAAGAGAGTTTCACTATTACTAATGTCGGAAAAGCACCACTTATCATCTATGCTATCAACACTGAAACGGATAATCTGATCGTAAAACCAGACAAGACAACGATTACTCCTGGTAAGAGTACAAAAGTAAGAATCACCTTCAGTCCGGGTAAACCCAGCGAACTGAGACTGCAAAAAGTTTCGTTTATTACCAACGCTCCCAATGCTTTAAATGCTATTGTTGAAATTGAAGTGCTAGCAAAGAAATGACAAATCATATTGAAAATAATGACTGTTATAGTGGCCTATCTGTAAGTAAAGGTATTGAACAGCCTCCTGCTGTGAACCCTTATCTAAAGAAATCCAAACGTGCGAAACGAAAGAATTATTCTGCCGACGAGTATGTAGAGGGGATTCTGAAGGGAGACATACCTATTTTAAGTCAGGCGGTCACCTTGCTGGAGAGTGTCTTACCGGAACACCATGAAATCGCTCAGAGTGTCATAGCCAAATGCCTCCCTTATGCAGGTAAGTCTGTCCGCGTGGGTATTACCGGTGTGCCGGGAGCCGGAAAGAGTACTTCCATTGAGGCTTTCGGACTGTATCTTTTGAAAGAGAGCCACAAGTTGGCGGTGCTGGCCATTGACCCAAGTAGCGAGCGATCGAAAGGGAGTATCTTGGGTGACAAGACGCGGATGGAGCAGCTTTCAAACCATCCGAGTGCTTTTGTTCGTCCTTCTCCTGCCGCAGGCTCATTGGGTGGTGTTGCCCGTAAGACCCGGGAAACGATTATTCTCTGCGAGGCTGCCGGTTTTGATACGATCTTCGTGGAGACTGTTGGTGTCGGACAATCAGAAACTGCGGTTCATTCGATGGTAGATTTCTTCCTGCTGATCCAGGTACCGAATACCGGTGACGAATTGCAGGGTATCAAACGGGGAATCATGGAGATGGCGGATGGTATCATCATTAATAAAGCGGATGGATCGAACATGGAAAAAGCCGGACTGGCGCAGGCACAGTTTAGGAATGCACTTCATCTCTTTCCTATGGCAGATTCCGGATGGACGCCACAAGTGCTGACTTACTCCGGCTTTTACGAACTGGGAATCAAGGAAGTCATGGAGATGATTGACGCATATATCGCTTTTACAAAGAAGAACGATTTCTTCGAATTAAAACGACGGAAACAATCCAAATACTGGATGTACGAGTCCATCAATGAGAAACTGAAAGATAGTTTCTATCAAAACCCTAAAATTGAGAGTTTGCTGGAGTCAAAAGAACTTCAGGTGTTGAACGACCAAAGCAGTTCTTTCGTAGCAGCCAAAGAGTTGCTGGATATCTATTTTAACTCCTTGAAAAAATAACTTTACTTATAATCATAGATACGCTATGCCATTAACAATTCCTGAGAAGTTACCCGCAGTTGATTTACTGAAAAGGGAGAATATCTTTGTCATGGAGTCTGATAAGGCTTCCACACAGGACATCCGTCCGCTGAAAGTCGTTGTACTCAACCTGATGCCTATTAAGATTACGACAGAGACAGATTTAATCCGTCTGCTTTCCAATACGCCTTTACAGGTGGAAGTTGATTTTCTGAAACTAAAAAGTCACACGCCTAAAAACACGCCTATCGAACACATGATGGCTTTTTATAAAGATTTCGAGACGATCAGTGCAACCAACTATGATGGGATGATCATAACCGGTGCTCCTGTCGAACTTCTGGACTTTAAGGATGTAAAATACTGGAAAGAACTTACAAAGATTTTTAACTGGGCAACCAAACATGTGACCTCTACTCTTTATATCTGTTGGGCAGCACAGGCGGGGATGTATCATTTTTATGGAGTGCCGAAGTATCCTCTTCCTGCTAAAATGTTTGGCGTATTCAAACATCGTATCAATGACCCGCAATTCAAACTTTTCCGTGGATATGATGATGAGTTCTTTGTACCGCACAGTCGTCACACAGAGGTTCGCAAAGAAGATATACTCAAAGTACCCGAACTCACAATTCTCTCTGAGTCAGAAGAGTCCGGGGTTTACATCACGATGGCTAGAGGTGGACGGGAGATCTTTATCACCGGACACTCGGAATACTCTCCAGACACGCTGCATAAAGAATATGTGCGGGATAAAGGGAAAGGACTGGAGATTGAAGTTCCAAAGAATTATTATCGGGATAATGACCCGAAGAAAGAAATTATCGTGAACTGGCGGGGACATGCAAATCTGCTCTTCACAAACTGGCTTAACTATTTTGTCTATCAGGAAACACCATTTGATCCAAAAGAAATCGTCAAACTGGGATCACTCTGATGATGAATCAACGAGCTATCGAACTGTTATCTCCTGCGAAGAACTTATCTTGCGGAATCGATGCTATCGACCATGGCGCTGATGCTGTATATATCGGTGCACCGCTATTTAGTGCCCGGGCTGCAGCAAGCAACAGCATTGAAGAAATTGAATCTCTATGCAACTATGCCCACAAATACTACGCCAAAGTATATGTGGCTCTTAATACAATACTAAAAGAGAATGAACTGGCAGAAGCCGAACAAATCATTCGTAGGCTTTACAATACAGGAACTGATGCTTTAATTATTCAAGATATGGGGATTCTTGAAATGAACCTTCCTCCTATCGCCCTTCATGCAAGCACTCAGATGGACAATCGGACTCCAGAAAAAGTATCTTTTCTTGAGAAGACGGGCTTCACACAGGTTGTGCTGGCTCGAGAACTCTCTCTGGAGCAAATCCGGAAGATCTCAGGAAGTACTTCTGTTACCTTGGAAGCATTTATCCATGGATCATTGTGTGTGAGCTACAGCGGGCAATGTTATGCAAGTCAGGCTCTCACCGGACGAAGTGCTAATCGCGGTGAATGCGCTCAGATTTGTCGCTTACCCTTTACATTAAAAGATGCTGAAGGAAAAGAAATATGTAAAGAGAAACACCTGCTTTCACTGAAGGATTTGAATCTCTCCTCCTATTTGGAGGAATTGATAGATGCGGGTATCTCTTCCCTCAAGATTGAAGGACGATTGAAAGAGAATGCTTACGTTAAGAATATTACTGCATTCTACCGCCAAAAGCTGGATCTCATTCTTGAGAAGAGAGCTCCGGACTATATCTCTGCATCCTCAGGGAAAACGACATTCTTCTTTACTCCTCAACCGGAGAAAAGCTTTAACAGAGGATTTACCTCCTACTTTCTCAACGGAAGACAACAGGATATCTGTTCGCCTGACACTCCAAAATCAATCGGGGAAAAGATTGGTTCCGTAAAGTATGCAGCACCTGGCAAAATGACTGTGGATACCCCTCTTACTTTGCATAATGGAGATGGATTCTGTTATCTGGATGAGAGTGGCACATTCAAAGGTTTCCGCATCAACAGAGCCGAAGGAAATGCAATATTTCCTTCTGAGAGATTTATTATAGAGAAGGGAACCACACTCTATCGGAATCAGGATCAGGAATTTGAACAGCTGCTAACAAGAAATACTGCTGAGCGAAAGATTCCTGTAGAGATCACATTCTGCGAGTATGAAGAAGGCTTCAGGATGATAATACAAGACGAGGAAGGAACTTCATTTACAAAGTCTCTACCTCTGACGAAAGAATTAGCCAAACAAGAACAGACGGCTCAGATACAACGGGTTATTAGTAAACTTGGTGATACCGTGTATGCTGCTAAAAAGATCAATATTGAACTATCACAATCCTATTTCATACCGTCTTCCATACTGGCTGAGTTTCGCAGAGAAGCTATTCATGGTTTTGAAGAAGAAAGAATGAAACAATTTAAAGCAATGCAGGTAATACCACAGATCATACATGGGTTTCCTTTCCCGTCAACAACTCTTACCTATCTGGGGAATGTTTCAAACACAAAAGCGGAAGCTTTTTACAAGTCTGCCGGAGTTTTGAGTATTGCTACTGCTTATGAGCTGGAGCCTGTCGATAGGGCTTCCGTTATGTTCTGCAAGCACTGCATCCTTTTTACGCTGGATATGTGTAAGAAAAGGGCTCCTGAGAAGTTGTCCGAATGGAAAGAACCATTCTTCCTTTTCTCAAAGAACCATGAACTTGAATTGAAGTTTGATTGTGTTAAATGCGAGATGCAACTCCTCCCCGTTCAGAAATAATAATTACTTAGCGTAGTCTTCAGGATAATACTTGGATTCTTCCAAAATACGCTGGTAATTACTTTCTAAAAGAAGATCTTTCAAGTGGATATTGGGATGTTTCTTCACATAGGACTGAATGATTTTCAGACCAATCCAGCAACCTGCTCTGCCTGGAACATTACCCACACCAAACAAAGTAAATGGAGCTTCATTGATCAATTTGGATGAATAGTCCTGATCTGCTTCGAATAGTTTATTATCATTGACGATAGCAGACCATATCTTTTTCTCATTTTGTACAGCCACATCCATTTCTTTCTCTGAATAATCCATGATAGTTCGTTCATCAAATTGCGGAAAAAGCAAAGAATAGAGGAAACACAACTTTCCCTGGTAGATCATATTATCTAAAACCCGGTATTGAATACCATTAAATGGGAATTGAGAATAATACCAGCCGGCGATATAATCACGAACGATATTACTGCGTTTCATATGAACCCTCTCGTAGGAATAGACAGTGTTATCATACAGCTTATAATCTGGCCCAAGATATTTATCCAGACTTACCGAAATGAGATTATTACTTACAACTACAGATTGATTCAAACCAGAAAGGTGGGTATAAAACAGCGGACGTTTCAGATCCGGATAGTATTTGGACAAAGTAAAAAAAGCATCTTGTAGACCTGTTCTTATTTCTTCTATAGAGTCAAACTCTGCTGATACATCCGAATAAAGGACTTGTATTTCAGGATTGTAAAAGAAATCATTCAACTGTGAGTTCAAGGAAACCGAATCATCGGCAGTTATCCCCAAGATTGATTCTACGTATACGTCCCAAAACTCAGGATGAGATACCTTTAAAGAAGAATAATCTATATGGGTGGAATCTTTTAGCTGCTTATATAGCTCCTGATCAAACCTGACTATATTGACAGGTAGATCATCTCCTTCCGAAAGAACAGCTACAGATGCATTCCTCTCGCAGGAGCTAAAAATGATTAGTATCAATGTAAATAGCCAATACTTCATTAGGATCTAGTTTTCGGCAAAGGTAATTAATTTAAGTCAATAACAAAATATATTAAATTAATTTTAGCTCTCCACGTGCGCATTATTCTATAAAAAAGAGGGCTGACCTCTTTGTGCAGGACAGCCCTCATTATTACTAACATATCTGTTTACTGAAAAAGATTTTCTCTTTTTGCAGCAGAGTAATTGATTTTCAAAGCAAGTGCTTCACGCAGAGCTTCTTTCACGTCTGTTACAATACCCATCTTCGTATTCTTATCTACTCGTAATGAAACGGTCATAAGAGGCTGATCTTTCTCACTTAAAGATGCTTTTTCTGCTGCAATAAAGCGACTGATCTCAGATACTTCTTGTAACTTATCATTCATTTGAATACGTGACTCAGTACCGAACCTAGCTCTCATTGATCTATTTGGTTTCCCAATATAAATAGCAGAAACCAAGGTTTTCTTTTCCAGTTTTACTAACTCGGTAGCAGCAGGAACATGAACTTCAACATAAACCTCTGTTTCACGCATAGTGGTGATCACCATGAAAAAAAACAAAGTTGTAAAAATCAAGTCCGGGAGCGAAGAAGTATTCAGTTCTGGAATTGATCGATCTTTTTTAGCGAATTTACCCATTATTTTGTTCCTCCATAATTTCTAGGTTCAGCTTCTGATATCTTTTGAGGATAAACGGCACGAACAACTTTTTGACGTTCTTCATCAAGTTCCTCATAAGGTTTATTGAAGTTTGCTAATGAAAACTCATTACGAAGCTCATTATAAGCAGCAACAATCTCATTCTGTACTTCTATATAAATCTGATATTGCGTACCACGGTCAGACTGTAAGGACACAACATGATTCTTTGTCGCCATAACGTTACCTAAGAAAGGCAAATCCTTAAGGATAACTTTCTGCGGCATATCCATGTTATCATTCTTATTTTCAATAAATTCTTTTACTTTCGCTTTCAACAGCTTTTTATCAATAGCCTCACCCTGGCACGAAACCTGGTTTTGAGAATTGATCTGAATACGCAAAACATTTCGTGTCTTTATATTCGTCTCTTGGTTCTTGAATTCATCAGGCACAGGAGGAGGTAATTGTCTCGCAAGACCTTTATCTGTTCCCATACTTGTTGCTGTAAGAAAGAAAATCAAAAGAATAAATGCCATATCTGCAGTTGAAGCGGAGTTCACCTGCGGCATTGATCTTTTTTTTCTTTGTAGTGCTGGCATATTATATTTCTTTTCAGACTAGTTATTCACTAATCATTATTTATTTGAAAACTTTTTCATAAAAGATCCAGCAAAAATGCACAATATAGCAATCATAAACAATATATATGATGTGTACAGTATCATATCTGTCCATTTCAGCCAGAAAGGAACATTTTCAGATCCCTCGTAACCTCTTATCTGCAAAGTTGTATCATCTGCAAGAAACCACGAAACAAGAAAAATAAGAGCAAAAAAGAGTATTCCTCCCACTGACTTAATCGCTTCTTTCGGATCTTTCTTCATTTCTATAAAGAAAGAAGAAAAAGCAGCTCCTAAAGTCGCGATTAAA
>DATCIB010000148.1:0-3738 GCA_036508045.1 Bacteroidales bacterium | reverse complement strand
GTCAATACCCCGGAAAGGGAAAAGAGATATCACAAACGAACGTTCCTCATACGGCTGAAGCCACGAATAATCCGGCTGATTATCGGAATAGGCACCGACCATTATTTCAAGATAGGGACCGTCATTGTCTGTAAGGATGCTGTCCCACATATTGCCGACGCCCCAGGTAAAGAATTTCTTGCCTGCTACGATATTGTGATCAGCTACACTCATGATTCCGGCATTCTTGCCATGATCGTATCCGGCCACAAAATCATCTTTATAATTGACTGCGAACCACGAATTAGAACTCTTATTATTCTTGTACCAGCTGACGTCCACATCATTCACCACCGGCCATGGATTAAAACTGCGTTTGCTGTGCCCTGTAGACCATTGTGTGCTTGGAGGGAAGATCACCTGATAGTCATTGTTGACTGACACTGCGATATTGGCAAAGCAAAGCATGGTATTCTCTACAGGAGTACGATTGACTATCCGAACGTCACATTCCACGATGGAGCTGCCCGGACGTAGTGTATATCCCACAGCCCAACGCATGCGTTGCCGTATCTCAAGTTCGCCCACCCAGATTGTCTTGCTGCCATCGGCTCCGTTTTCGATAGAGTATTGCACAGGAATAAATGTGCTTGCCCTGTGATGATGTGGTATGTTCCACTCGACACCACCAGAGATCCATGCACCGGTTAATCCGATTAATGCCGGTTTGATGACATGCTGCTCATACACAAAGTTATAATTGTTCGTCTTGTCCAATGCAGAAAACAGTTTGCCACCAAGTTCGGGGGCAATACTTATCTTCACATATTCATTTTCCAAATAAATAAGATGGTAGCTCTTGTCACTTTTCTTATTCGTCAGGTTGTCGTAGAGCGCATAGGGATAAATCCGCTGTTCGGCGCCCTGTGTCCCTCTGCCGAAGAAAAACATCGGACTGGGATCAGGTGCCGCTGACAGATAAGTAGGGATATTTACGTCTGCCTCACTGACGGTGACCGATGATTGGCCCCAACTCTGGCTGAAAGGAATTAGTAAGACGATACTAATAATCCAAAGATAAATGTGTTTCATGTCTCTTAGTAAGTAAAGATTCAACAATAATACGAATAAGTCTATTCTGATAATCAGCCAAATATAGTGATTAATATTATATCAGTTAATGTCGAACACAAAGAATGTTTTACTTTTTGCTTTATTCGTAAATGAATCCTTTCGTACGGCAATCGATGACAATAGACGAGACTGGTTATTCTTCAACGAATAATCATATCCAAAGAAGCTCGAATGTCTATCCATCCGGCAACAAGTGAGTGTGTCTATTTTGAGATTAACGCTTCCCCGGTCTTTATATTTATTGTAAACGGTTTGGGCTCAGGTAACCACAATTTCCCATCGCCAATTTCTAAAGGCATCCATAGGTAACGTGAGTCCCATTGTGTTTGAGGTTTCCAGATATCGCCCATAAAAATCACGGAGGTATCCTTTGTTCCGGTAACTTTAATAAGCATGGTTGATTGCGAACCATACGTATTGCTCTCCACAGGGGCAATGTCTTTAAATTCAGTCCACGGTCCTTCGAGCGAAGGAGCAGTCGAATATTTGTTTGGATTGGCACGCCAGCCAGTTAAAGCCGAACCGATGGAATAATATAATCCCTTGTAATGTACGATAGCTCCACCTTCCATGTGATCAGCTATCAGACTCATCTCTTTCTCAACATTCATATAATCATCCGAAAGTCTTGCAATACGGAAGCCAAATGGTCTGTCTTCAAACACAAGATAGGCGGTACCATCATCATCGATAAACTGTCCGATATCACGGCTCTCGTGCCCAAGAGGACGGAATCTTTTTACGAATTTGAAGTCACCATCGGGTTTATCGCTCACTGCTATTCCTACTTGTGCTACTTTATAGCCTCTATCATCCAGATGAAAATACATAACGTATTTCTTCGTCTTTGCATTATAGAATACCTTGGGACGCTCCAATATCCAGCCTGCAGAAAGGGAGTCCGGCGGTAACATTTTAACCACATTGCCACGGAATTTCCAGTTTGTAAGATCTTTGGACGAGTAGCAACTTACATAACGAAAGGTAGGGTCTAAATCTTTTGAACGCTGTTCGCCATACCAATAGTACAGGTCTTGAATCTTGATGATTCCTCCACCATGAGCCTGTATGTGATTACCCTCCTCATCGGGCCATACTTCACAGGGTCGGATCATGTTTTGCTTTTGCGCTAATGTGCTTGCAACTATTGTACATAAAAATAGAGTAAGCAATTGTAGTTTTAAAAATGCATGTTTCATATTAATTGATTTATTGAGTTGGTTATTATTCGGATCGTAGTATAATGGCCTGACCACCTTTTGCTTTGATCTCAAAAGGAAATGTATCGCCTTTCTTGACTTGTTTGGTTCTTTTACGGATGCTTCCTGCGCCGTCGTCTTCATAAACTGTAGCTGTATAAGCCTTCCCTTTGGTTAGGAAATCTAATTGCACATTGCTATTCCAGTCTTCAAATCCGGCAACGTTGCCTACAAACCAGGTATCGCCCTTGCGACGAGCCACGCTGATATTCTTGCCGATATCGCCGGCAAGATAATGGGATTCGTTCCATACCGTGGGCACATACTTGAAGAACTCTATCTCCTCTTCATTGGTATATTCGGTGGGTTTGCCGTACCAGAACATAGCTTGTAGCGGACTGAAATAAACGACCGTCAAAGCTAATTGTTGCGCATTACTGACCTTCATGTTCTTGCTGTAACTATTTGATTTATTCGGATAGCAAAAGGTAAAATCTGCCGGACCGGCCAGAAAGCGGGTAAAGGGTAATACTGTCGTATGAAATGCGTCCGGACTGTTTTCATCTCCACGGATACCTTCCTGAGTAAGCAGGGCAGGATAGATTCTGCTTAAGCCGGTTGGCTTGTAGTTGTCGTGAATATCAATGACAAACCCATAGTCATTCGCTTTCTTGATAGCTGATACCAGCCACGTAAGACCATTCTGAGTTATTCCATCCACAAACCCAAACTTCATTCCGCTTATACCCCATTGTTTGAAGAGAGGCAGGATCGTATCCAGCTTTGCTCTAAGTCCGACATAATTGACATAAAGAATGACTCCGATGCCTTTTTCCTTTCCGTATTGAATGACTTTCGGCATATCTATTTGCGGAATGACTTGAGTGGGATCTGATATAGAACGAAACTCTGCTCCATACCATCCTGCATCAAACATGATGTATTGGAAATCGTGTTTTACTGCAAAATCAATGCATTCCAGTCCGCTTTGAGTGGTTAACTGTGATCTGATTAATTTGCCCGGTTTGATCCAGGTGGGAATCTCTTTCAATGAGCTCTGCGTTAACTTTAAAAATAACTCGCTATAATCGTGCAGACCGATAGCTGTCCGGGCGATGCTAATAGTGCGCCAGGGAGTCTGAAATGCATCACCCGTCTTTACCTCTTTATCTCTGGGAAAAGCGACAGCAAGACTATTGGGAGCATCTCCCTTTTTTAATTCTGCTTTGGTGTATCCTTTATTTTCCGCTTCACCGATACTGAAATACAACTTCCCGGTGTGTATTGTGGCCGGAAAATCGCATGTTTTGGAAAGAGTATCAATGGCAGTAGGTGTGAATATTGACTCATGATTGTATTGGTAAATGATAAATGGTTGAGTCAAATTAAACGTAGTATTCTCTTTCGTTATACTGTTGCTCTGAAA
>DATCIB010000147.1:0-8170 GCA_036508045.1 Bacteroidales bacterium | reverse complement strand
AGGAATCTTGAGCAGATTGATACTGTCTTTCAGGTCTTGAAGTATGACCGTTGAGTCTGCTTTCTCATTATTCGACATTGCCAGATCTTTCCGCTCATTTAACCGGCGTTCCACATTGTCGCAAATGATTAGAAACTCCTTCAGGTTTCTTCCATACCATGTTATTGTGGAGTCGTAATCCTCTTTGTTGATATGATACTTATTCAATACGAATTCTTCTTGTCGTTTTTTCACTTTTTCTTCAGTCACCATTACACTGTCGTGATTCAGATTGTAAGCAGCCATCGCGTCTGAGATGTACCGTTCAAACATAACATTCTCCATCTGTTTAGCAGAAAGTGGTGGTTTGGACTCATTGCAAGAACTCATCCAAACTACTGCAAGAAGCAAAAGTGTTAGTTGCCTGATATTCATATGACAGAAATTAGTCGGAGACTGTGGTACTTTCTTTCTCTTTTTTGGAGTGATCATCGGCAAGGTATTCTCTGTAGAAGATGACAATGCTGGCGATACCACACGTTATAGAACTGTCAGCAATGTTGAATATGGGACGGAAAAAGACAAAAGAGTCGCCACCCCAGAAGGGAACCCAATCAGGGAATGTCGTGTCAATCAGAGGAAAATATAACATGTCAACCACTTTGCCATGTAACCATGGTGCATAACCTCCCATTTCGGGAAGAAAAGTCGCTACCTGCCCATAACTATGCGTGAAGAGTTGTCCGTAGAAGACACAATCGATAATATTGCCGGTTGCTCCGGCAAAAATAGCTGCAATAGAGATTATGTAGCCTATCTTATATTCTTTCTTTATGCAAACATAGAGATACCAAATCAGTACTCCCATTGCAATCAGTCGGAAAGAAGTCAGGAATAGCTTGTCGAAAAGTTCCATCCCGAAAGCCATTCCCGGATTCTCTGTGAAGTAGATATAAAACCAGTCTGTCACATGAAAACTATCGTTCATCATCATATGTGTCTTTACCCAGATCTTGACAAGTTGATCAATGATCAATATGAGAAGAGGAACACCAATGGCAACGCTAATTCTTTTTGTTTTCAGAGACATCCGTTTATTTCTTTTCTTTGGCGTCGATGCTCAATGTAGCATGCGGTACTGCACGTAATCTTTCTTTGGGTATCAATTTGCCGGTTTCGCGGCACACACCATATGTCTTATTTTCGATACGAATCAATGCAGCTTCCAGATTCTGGATAAACTTCATCTGACGTTGAGCCATTCTTCCCGATTCTTCTTTGTTCAGTGTGTTAGCACCTTCTTCCAAAACCTTGAATGTAGGCGATGTATCTATAATATCATTTCCATCAGTATTCATGATACTGGCCCGAAGAAGATCATAGTCCATGTTCGCTTTTTCCAGCTTTGCAAGGATAATCTGTTTGAATTCCTGCAATTCTTCATCGGAATATCTTGTTCTTTCTTCCATGATGTATGTTTGTTAGTCTTTTAATTTCGACAAAAGTACTTTATTTACAAGAATAATCAAGCTTTTTCAATTGAAATCATTACATTGAAATCTTCAAAGTTCAGTTCCGTTCCCGCTGTCAGTTTTTCGACAGTCTCAATACCTATAGCAAGTGTCTGTGAAGCAATATATTCTTTGTAAGAAATCAAAGCATCTGTAATATTCGGATTCTCTTCAATCAGGATATTGATTTTATCTGTAATTTCAAAGCCACTTGACTTGCGTATGTTTTGAATCCTATTGACCAATTCGCGGGCAATCCCTTCTTTTTGAAGTTCTTCTGTCACAGTAATATCCAATGCCACAGTTAAAGCCCCTTCATTGGCTACCAGCCATCCGGGAATGTCTTCTGAAATTATTTCTACATCCTCAATGCTGACAATTGCTTCTTGTCCTTCTACCTGGAAAGTGAATGAACCGTTCTTTTCAAAGGAGATAATGTCTTGCTGCGACATTTCCGTGATTATTGCAGCCAGTTGTTTCATGAACTTGCCATACTTTGGCCCAAGTTTCTTGAAATCAGGTTTTGTCCGTTTTACAAGTATTCCTGCGGCATTGTCTACATACTTGAGCTCTTTTACATTCACTTCGTTCAGAATCAGTTTCTTCACTGATTCTATATTCTTCTTTTGTACTTCATCAACAGCAGGTACCATAATTGTGGATAGCGGTTGACGGACTTTTATATTCACTTTACGTCTTAAAGCCAATACCATAGAAGAAATAGTCTGTGCAATCTCCATCTGTTCTTCCAGAGGTTTGTTAATCACTGCCTCGTTTGCCACAGGGAAATCAGAAAGATGTACGGATATTGCTTTATCACGTCCGCTCACGGATGTCAAATCCAAAAATAACTTATCGGCATAGAACGGAGAGATTGGAGCCATCAGTTTGGCTATTGTTTCCAGACAAACATAGAGCGTCTGATAGGCTGAGAGTTTGTCTCTGGTCATCTCTCCACCCCAGAATCTTCTTCGGTTCAGACGTACATACCAGTTACTTAAGTTGTCATTGACAAAATCCTGAATAGCACGACCGGCACGGGAAGGTTCGTAGTTTGCAAGGTTTTCATCGATCTCTTTAATCAACGAATTTAGTAATGAGATAATCCACCGGTCAATATCCGGTCGTTCAGCAACAGGAATCTCGGCTTCGTCGTAATTAAATCCATCGACGTTTGCATATAAAGCAAAGAATGAATATGTATTATATAAGGTGCCGAAGAATTTACGGCGGACTTCTTCCACGCCTTCTACGTCAAACTTCAGGTTATCCCACGGAGCAGAGTTAGTCATCATGTACCAACGCAAAGGATCCGAACCATATTTATCAATTGTAGCAAAAGGATCCACGGCATTTCCGAGTCTCTTGGACATCTTGTTGCCATTCTTATCCAAAACTAATCCATTGGAAATTACATTCTTGAATGCACAGCTTCCTTTTACCATTGTTGATATGGCGTGCAAGGTAAAGAACCACCCCCGGGTCTGATCCACTCCTTCATTGATAAAGTCTGCCGGATAGACCTTTCCACTATCCAAGAGTTCTTTGTTCTCAAACGGATAATGTATTTGTGCAAAAGGCATAGCTCCGGAGTCAAACCATACGTCAATAAGATCCAACTCCCGTTTCATTGGTTTACCATCCTCTGAGACCAGAATGAGTTCATCGACGAATGGGCGATGCAAATCAATCAGATCATAATTCTCTTTTGAATAATCTCCCGGTTTGAAATTCTTATAAGGATTCTCCTTCATCACTCCGGCAGCAACAGCTTTATTTATTTCATTGTAAAGCTCTTCTACCGAACCGATGCACTTCTCGGCGCTATTATCATCAGTACGCCAGATTGGTAGAGGAGTGCCCCAATAGCGTGAACGGCTCAGATTCCAGTCGTTCAGATTTTCCAACCATTTACCAAAACGTCCTGTTCCTGTAGACTCTGGTTTCCAATTGATGGTCTTGTTTAGCGCGATCATCTTCTCTTTTGCCTTTGTGGATTTGATAAACCAACTGTCCAGAGGATAGTAAAGAATGGGCTTGTCAGTTCTCCAGCAATGTGGGTAAGTATGCACATGCTTTTCTATATGGAATGCCAGGTTGGCAGCTTTCAAGTCCATGCAGATGCTGATGTCAAGCGTTTCGTCTTTCTCTGTCAGGTTAGGGTCATAATCGTTTTTCACAAACCGGCCTTCATACCGTTTGTAAAGTTCGACGTTGATATTCGTTTTAATAAATTCGTCATCCAATTCACTCAGTAGATAAAATTTACCGGTGAGATCGACATGAGGACGTTTTTCTCCAGTCTTAGTAATCAACTGAATTGGAGGTATGCCGGCAGCTTTGGCTACGCGTGCGTCATCAGCACCAAATGTGTTGGCGATATGAACAATTCCTGTACCATCTTCCGTAGTAACATAGTCTCCCGGGATTACCTTAAAAGCACCTTCTCCCGGATAAATCCAAGGTAAGAGTTGCTCATATTCCATTCCAAGCAAGTCAGAACCTTTGTATTCAGCTACAACTTTATAGGGAATCAGTTTATCGCCCTGTTTGTAATCGTCCAAAGCGAGGTCAGCTGCCTTTGCATTAAAATGTGCGTTAACCAGGTCTTTAGCCAATATCACAGTGACAGGTATTCCTGTATATGCATTATAGGTCTGTACAGCTACGTATGTAATCTTTGTACCGACACACAGTGAAGTATTTGAGGGTAAAGTCCATGGCGTGGTGGTCCAGGCAAGGAAGTAAGGAGTACCCCAGGCACTCATTTCCGGTTTGGCGTTTTTTATCTTAAACTGTGCAACAACAGTGGTGTCTTTTACATCCCGGTAGCAGCCTGGTTGGTTTAGTTCATGCGAACTAAGTCCGGTTCCTGCAGCCGGGGAATACGGCTGGATAGTGTATCCCTTGTATAGGTATCCATTTGTGTGAAGTTCTTTCAATAACCACCAGAGAGTCTCGATATATCGATTATCATAGGTGACATATGGATCGTCCATATTGACCCAATATCCCATCTGCTGCGTCAGATTCTCCCATTCTTTGGTATATTTCATCACATCTTTACGACATTCAGCATTGTATTCCTGTACGGAAATTGTCTTGCCAATATCTTCTTTTGTAATACCCAATGATTTCTCAACACCAAGTTCGACGGGTAATCCGTGTGTGTCCCAACCTGCTTTTCTATTTACCTGATACCCCTTCATGGTCTTGTATCTGTTAATCAGGTCTTTTATGGTACGAGCCATCACATGGTGGATGCCAGGCATGCCATTGGCGGATGGAGGCCCCTCATAAAACACAAAAGAAGGAGCCCCTTCGCGGATTTCAATACTTTTACGGAAAACGTTTTCTTTTTCCCATTTAGCCAATATTTCTTTGTTGATCTCAGAAAGATTGAACTGGCCGTACTCGGTAAATTTCTTACCCATATTTCGTTAGTTTTTTACTGTTGCTCAGAAAATTGCTGCGAAAGTACAAAAAAAAACGCTATCCCGAGTAAAGGTACCTATGCTATTTTCATTGGATGTTAATTAATTATGTAGGAAACCGTCATGGAATAAGCAGCTTAGATATAAAAAATGAGCACTTACAACTATTCTTGTAAGTGCTCATTTTTAATATTTTTTGAGTTCAGTCTCAGATTGATTCTGCTAATTCATTACCGGCTTTGAATTTGACAACCTTTTTGGCAGGGATCTGGATCTTTTGCTTGTTGGAAGGATTGATACCCGTTCTTGCGCTTCTTGTTGAAACAGAGAATGTACCAAAACCGACTAAAGTTAATTTATCACCACTTGTTAAAGTCTGGGATACACTTAGGATAAAAGCGTCCAATGCTTTTTTAGAATCTACTTTGCTAAGACCTGAAGTTTTAGCCATTGCATCAATAAGTCCCGATTTGTTCATGATAGTCCATTTTAGAGTTAGTAATTTATTAAGTATCAATATGCAAATATAGGAGATTTATGTATGGTTGCATCTAAAAAGGGTTAAATATTCGGAATCTGACAGTTTTTTTTTCAAAACAAGATCTCTTATTGCGTAAATTGGCATCAAAAGCTTACTTTTGCATCTCAAAACAAAGAATATGTTTCAAGAAAATAACGGTTTTTTTTCTCAGATGCCGGTCGTAACGAAGAATCTTCTCATCATTAATGTATTGGTTTGGTTCTCTTCGATTACGTTGGCGCGAGTTATTGATGTTGATATGTACAGATATCTCGGACTACATTTTGTGGTAGGGGGTAATTTCTTTCCGCACCAATTGATTACATACATGTTCATGCACGATTCGCAATCCTTCTCACATCTCTTTTTTAATATGTTCTCGGTCTGGATGTTTGGTCGTACACTGGAGTCAGTATGGGGAGCTAAGCGTTTCCTTATTTTTTATTTTGTTACTGGTATTGGTGCCGGATTGATTCAGGAGCTTGCCTGGCTGTTTGAGTATCGGCAACTCGTGTTTTCCGATATGCAGTTCGTTAATGTCATTGGAGAAGGGGTATTGCCCATCGCAGGTTTCTTAGGGCAGTTGAATACTGTTGGAGCTTCTGGCGCGGTCTTTGGATTATTGATGGCTTTTGGAATGCTTTTCCCGAATGCAGAACTTTTTATTATGTTTATTCCTATTCCTATTAAAGCTAAATACTTCGTTTTTATCTATGGTTTAATTGAATTGATTGGAGGCGTCTCTCAATTCTCTTTCGATAATGTTGCTCACTTTGCACACTTGGGAGGCATGCTATTTGGCTATTTTTTAATTGTTTATTGGAGGAGGAAAGGATATGGCAGGGGACCGATTTATTTCTAATGGTATGAATGGATTCCATTCGATGGTAGCGTTTTTTAGAAAAGGAACAACGCTAATGCGTCTCATTTATATTAATGTGGGTGTTTTTTTGCTTACCCGAATGGTTGTGGTTCTCTTACAGTTATTCAATATCGAGTCCTCTTTTTTGCTCAATTTGGAATTGCCTGCTAGTTTTTTGTCCTTTCTTACCCACCCATGGACTTTGTTCACCTATATGTTTCTTCATGAAGAGGTGATGCATCTGTTCTTTAATATGCTTTGGCTTTATTGGTTTGGCAAATTGTTTCTTCAGTTTTTTAATGAGAAACAGCTGACAGTCCTCTATTTGTTTGGTGGTATTACCGGTGGAATGCTTTATGTTTTGGCATATAATCTATTTCCTTTTTTTGATGGATTTGCAGTTCATAGTTTTTTGATAGGAGCATCTGCAGCAATTCTTGCCATTGTTATCGGTGTAGCATCCTTTGCGCCAAATACCAAACTCAATCTGATGTTTCTTGGGGAAGTATCCTTAAGAACGATAGCGATTGTAACTGTTTTCATTGATTTGCTGAGCATCACTTCTGATAATGCCGGTGGACATTGGGCTCATCTGGGAGGAATTTTAATCGGATTTATTTATGGTTCGATGATGAAAAATGGCTATGATATCACTCGTTTTTTCGTACAACAGTACGAGTCTGTTCTCTCTTTTTTCACTAGAACAAGAGATCGAAAGCCAAAGATGAAAGTGACCTATCAGGATGTCCGCCGCGAATCAGATGGGGATTATAATGCCCGCAAACGAACTGAAGAGAACGATATTGATCTTATCCTGGAAAAAATCAAGAAATCTGGTTACGAAAGTCTTTCTTCAGAAGAGAAAAAACGACTGTTTGATTCAAGCAGATCCTAAGACTATGGAAATAATCCGAAATGTGCTGAGGTATGGTCTCCTATTACTCAATGGGCTGTTGGCTCTTTTACTGCTGGTATCATTGCTCTCTCCCTATATTCATCCTGACACGTTTGTGATACCTTCTTTTCTAGGTATAACCTTTCCAT
Organism: Bacteroidales bacterium; assembly: GCA_036508045.1. Classification (GTDB taxonomy): domain Bacteria; phylum Bacteroidota; class Bacteroidia; order Bacteroidales; family JAQUTK01; genus JAQUTK01. The sequence goes on along the minus strand of DATCIB010000147.1, from coordinate 820 downwards.
TCTGGCTGTTATTTAACCTGGCATTCCTTATTTTCTGGATCTGTAAATGGAGAGCGTACTTCTTGATCTCATTTTGTGTTTTGTTGATTTCGATCCCACAATTGTCTAACTATTTCCCACTACATCACCAGAATGAAGTTCCTTCAACGGCAATTAAGTTAATGACTTACAACTGTATGTGCTTTAGCAATATGGATAAGAATATGGAAAGTGACGATAATATTCTGAATTATATTGCCCAAAGTAATGCTGATATTATTTGTTTGCAGGAATATATGTTTGCTACAGCACGTTACTGGAGTTTTGATGAAAAGTATATTTGTCGTGTGTTGAAGAAATACCCTTATTATAAGTTCGTAAGCAAAGGCAAAGGAGATAAAGTATCTTATGGTATTGCTTGTTTCTCAAAGTATCCTATTACAAAGGTAGAGCGTATTTCTTTTGAAAGTCATTATAACATGTCTGCAGCGTTTACAGTTAGAATTCGAAAGGACAAATCTATTAAGATTATCAATAATCATCTTGAGTCTTTTAAGTTAAGCAGTGAAGACAAAAAGGCATACACTCAGATTATCAAGACCTTGGATACAGAGTCTATGGATGAGGTAAAAACTAATCTGGTGGGTAAGATGGGCAAAGCCTATAAGCTGCGTGCAAAACAAGCCGATATTCTTCGTGAATACATAGATAAACAAGATATGGATCTGATTGTATGCGGTGATTTTAATGACACCCCTGTTTCATATACCTATCATACTATTCGTCAGGATCTGAAAGATGCTTTTGGTAGTACTGGATTTGGTATGGGAACGACATTCAA
>DATCIB010000146.1:0-4136 GCA_036508045.1 Bacteroidales bacterium | reverse complement strand
TGCGGCTACCGCAGCTCCACCAGTGCGCTCAAATGTATTTAGTATAACGATTCTCATAGCATATTTATCTTTTTACCACCTGTATGTCTGTCTGCTATCACGTCTGTGTTTCCATATGGTGCAACTCTGAAGTAACAGTCGGATGGAAGCTAGTTTGTAGTGGTAGAAATCACTCCAATGAAGGGTGAAAAAACCAACAGCGGCTCTTTTCCATAAAGCAGCATAGCCATTCAGAAAAGCTCTGAAGCCCGAATGAAAGATATTCAGCGACTCGCTCAGATGGTAAATGATATTTATCTGAACTTCTTTCTGATGTGAAGCAGGTCGGTTTTCCCGGTCATGACAGACCAGAGATGCCGGTACGTATCCAATCTTAAAGCCGTGATAGCGTATTCTTTGGGCAAGATTGACATCTTCTCCGCAATAGAAGAAGAGCGAATCAAATCCGCCTGTAATACGAAGCACGTTTGCCGGAATCAGCCAGAAAGCCGCATTGACAAAGGGAACCTCTATCAAGGGCTTATTTCCGGCTGCTGCACGGAGAGAGTCCAGAGAATCGAATCCCGTGTAACGAGAGAAACCAAAGTCCAACTCCGTTCCTTGTCCGTTCATGTGAATGGGAGAGATAACTCCGTATGTAGTATCTTCCTGTGCCACTTCTGCCAACTTCTCAATGGCGTCAGGGTTTATCCAGGCATCCTGATTCATCAGAAAGAGATAGTCTGCGCCTTCGTCCAGCGCTTTTTTCATTCCAAGGTTATTGGCCTGTCCGAAACCTGTGTTAGTAAGGTTGCGAATCAGACGAACCTCCGGATATTTTTGTTCGATGATCGAAACCGTTTGATCTGTAGAGCAATTATCTACAACAAGCACAGTAAGAGGGCAAACAGAGGCTTTGAGACTGTCCAAACAAGCATCCATCCATTGCGAACCATTGTATGTCACAATGATTACCCATATATTTGTATCTGCTAGCCTCTTCATTTCTTTGTCTGTTCTTATTTTACTTCCGAACCGGGGGTAACTACTCCTGAAGGGGTGATCACCTTGAGTGCCCCATCTGAACTTTCCGCAGAGAGGATCATTCCTTGTGATTCAATGCCCTTCAGTTTGCGGGGAGCGAGGTTGGCGATAAAGCAAACTTGTTTGCCGGTCAGCTCTTCCGGAGAGTAATGAGCTGCAATACCAGAAACGATTGTCCGGTCTGTGCCGCTTCCATCATCAATCTTGAAGCAGAGTAGTTTGTCTGCTTTTGGCACTTTTGTGCACTCTTTGATTGTTCCAACACGAATATCCAGCTTCTCAAATGCGTCAAAAGCAATTTCCGGTTTGATGTCGTTTGGTTTCCAGGCAGCCAGTTGGTTTGCCTTTTTGGTATCCAGAAGTTTCTGTACCTGAGCCTCTACCACGGAATCCTCTATTTTTTCGAAAAGCAGTTCAGGAGTACCAAGTTGATGACCGGCTACCAGCAGTAAGTTACTGCCAAGGTATTCCCACTCTTGTTTATCCAAATTCATCATTTTACACAATCGTGTGGTCGTAAACGGCAGAAATGGTTCGAAAGCGATAGTCAGGTTGGCCGCTATCTGTAAGGATATGTTCAGAATGGTGGCTACACGATCCATATCTGTCTTTGCGAGCTTCCAAGGCTCCATATCGGCCAGATATTTGTTACCAATACGAGCCACGTTCATCGTTTCTTTTAATGCATCACGGAAACGGAAGTTTTCCAAATTCTCTTCAATCTTATCCTTTAGTACTACAATCTGCGCAAAAACATCCGTGTCAACCTCTGCCATGCCCGTTATAGCCGGCACTTTCCCGTCGAAATACTTTTGGGTCAGCACCAGTGCCCGATTGACGAAATTGCCAAATATGGCAACCAGTTCGTTGTTGTTGCGTGCCTGAAAATCTTTCCAGGTAAAGTCATTATCTTTTGTCTCAGGAGCGTTGGCAGTAAGTACATAGCGAAGCACATCCTGTTTGTCAGGGAAATCAATCAGATACTCGTGAAGCCACACAGCCCAGTTGCGTGAAGTAGATATTTTATCCCCTTCCAAATTGAGAAACTCGTTGGCAGGGACATTATCCGGAAGGATAAACGAACCTTCAGCTTTCAACATCGCAGGAAAAACGATGCAATGAAATACGATATTATCTTTGCCGATGAAGTGAATCAAACGGGTATCCTCCTCTTTCCACCACTTCTCCCAGCTATCAGGAAGCAGTTCCTTTGTGTTGGAGATATAGCCAATCGGAGCGTCAAACCAGACATACAGCACTTTGCCTTCCGCTCCTTCTATGGGCACAGGGATACCCCAGTCCAGGTCGCGGCTTACCGCACGAGGTTGTAATCCCATATCCAACCAGGACTTGCATTGTCCGTACACATTGTTTTTCCACTCTTTGTGGCCTTCCAGAATCCATTGACGAAGCCATTCTTCGTGTTTGTCGAGGGGTAGGAACCAGTGCTTGGTCTCTTTCATGACCGGAGCTCTTCCACTGATAGCCGATTTCGGGTTAATCAGATCGGTTGGGTTTAATGACGTGCCGCAGTGTTCGCACTGATCACCATAGGCGCCTTCGCTGTTGCAATGAGGGCAGGTACCTGTGATATATCGGTCAGCGAGGAATGTTTGAGCTTCTTCATCATAATATTGTTCAGAGGTTTTCTCAATGAATCCACCCTTCTCATAGATGGTTTTGAACATCTCAGAGGCTAGTTCATAATGAGTCTTAGAGGTTGTTCTGGAATAGATATCAAAAGTAATACCGAAATCTTCAAATGATTTCTTGATGATGGTATGATAGCGGTCTACAATATCTTGCGGTGTTACTCCTTCTCGCTTTGCTTTGATAGTGATAGGAACTCCGTGCTCATCGGATCCTCCGATGAAGAGAACATCTCTCTTTTTCAAACGGAGGTAGCGGACATAAATATCTGCAGGCACATAAACGCCGGCTAAATGCCCTATATGTACGGGTCCGTTGGCATAGGGAAGAGCTGTAGTGACGGTAGTTCTATTAAATATTTTTTCCATCTGTATCAATGTGATTTATTATTTCTGTAAAAAGTACTGCAAAGATATATTTTTCCATGGTAACAAGAAAGTATCTAACTCTCTAATGTCGTGAATGTATGCGATGTCTGTAAACTTTTGACCTTAATTGCGGGGTACTTTTTCGTGACAGATCCACTAATATTCCAACAAGTAAAGAGCGGATGTGGTGAATGTACTCTCTCGGAAGAATCCTGTTCATTACTTCAGCAGTAAGCTACGTATCACAAAATAGAGTGTTATATTTCCTTGAGAAATATACAATAAGCCTCTGGCGTTTTGAACTTCAGTAGTCACCTGTTTCTTTTCTCAAACCCTATTCTTGTCTGATTTGATCGTTTCGACATTTTATTAACTATCTGATAATCAAAGAAAAGAAGAGTTTCTATTTTTGTACGGAAGGCTTTGAAAAAACATATAGAAGACTTTGCAGTTTCATCCAATAGTTTTTACAAAAACATCTAAATGAAATTGTAAAAACTATTAGATGAAATCCGAGCCCGAACCGTATGTTTTTCCAGCCAATACAACTCTGCAAAAAAAGACAATAACTAAGCTGCTATTCTTTGCTTGGTTTCTGCATATAATAGGCACGCTCGCTTGCATCAAACTTTTCGATAGCATAGCGCAAGGTTGTACGCGGCATTGTAGTGTGGTACTTCTCCAAGAAATCACAGAGACGTTCTTTGTCTTTCTTTCCTGCTTCGCGAAGCATCCAGCCGGTAGCTTTTTGCATCAGATCATGCGGGTGATAGAGCACTACTTCTGATAGTCTGAAGATATCGTCCAGCTCTCCTTTGCGAATGAATGTCAAGTTTGTCACGATTGCGATGCGTTGCTCCCAGAGAAGCTTGCTGCTGATCAGTTGATCCAGCAGAGAACGCTCTTTGTCAAGTAAGTAATTGCCAAGTATCGAGGGACAAGATAAGTCCACCAGATCCCAGTTGTTAATGTATTGGGTGTGGTTTATGTAGAAGTTGACGATCTCCTCTCTGTTTTCTTTCTGTTTTTTAAACTGTTCGACCAGAATGAGCAGCGCGCAGAAACGAACTTCATGGTAAGGATCTGAGATTAATA
>DATCIB010000145.1:0-10020 GCA_036508045.1 Bacteroidales bacterium | reverse complement strand
CAGCAATGAAATCAACCCCGACGGACAGTTTGACTTTGTGGAAGGTTATACCATCATTGCAAGCAAAGGCCGTATTATTTTCCCCGTCACAGAGCCCTTTGGAAGTTATCTTCGAAAGCAAATTGGCAACAACACTATTGCAGACAAATATGTATATGAAGAGTTGTACGATTCAACGCTGACAATTGCTCGCCAGATTGCCGAGAAAAACAAGTTTCTGATACAGGGTGAGTATAAAGGAAAATCAGGGGCGGTTATATCTTTGGGCGCGATGAATGTGCCTCGGGGATCCGTCAATGTTACAGCAGGAGGGCAGATGCTTACAGAGGGTTCTGACTATTCAGTTGATTATGCGATGGGTGAAGTAACAATTCTCAATCAAAGTATCGCGGAGTCCGGCAAGCAGGTGGATGTTTCATTAGAAGATCAGACCATGTTCAGCATGCAACGAAAGACCATGTTGGGTCTGGATATGAACTATGCTTTTAATGAAAACTTTTCCTTGGGAGTTACGGCTATTAATCTGAGTGAGAAACCTCTGACCACCAAGGTATCGATGGGTGATGAATCCATTTCCAATACGATATGGGGTATGAATACCTCCTATAAGAAGAAATCACAGTGGCTGACCAATATGGTCGACAAACTTCCTTTCCTCAATCTGACAGAACCTTCCCTGATCACCTTCAACGGCGAGTTTGCGAATCTTATTCCCGGAAACTCCATCAAAGGCATCTCTTACATTGATGATTTTGAAACCGCAAAGAATGGAATCAATATTTTGCAGCCCTATGCCTGGATGTTGGCCAGTGTTCCTTATGATAATACTGCAAATGCTCTGTTCCCTGAAGCGCAATACTCGAATGATACACGCTATGGAATGAACCGTGCGCTCTTGGCTTGGTACACGATTGATCCGTTATTTACACGCAAACGCTCCAGCCTGACTCCCGGTCACATAAAGAATGACATGGATCAGCTCTCCAATCACTATATACGCGAAGTCAATGAACGGGAGATTTATCCCAATAAAGATCAGATCAGTGGACAAACCACCACGTTATCGACATTGAATCTCGCTTTCTATCCACAGTTGCGCGGACCCTATAACCTGGATGTGGATGGTATGGGATCTGATGGTAATTTGATTAATCCTCAAAAACGTTGGGGTGGTATTACCCGGAAGATTGATAATACGGATTTTGAATCGGCCAATGTAGAATATATTGAGTTCTGGTTGATGGATCCTTTTGTATATGATACTGCGGGCACGGCAACTGGAGGAGATCTCTATTTCAACTTGGGTGAGATTTCGGAAGATGTGTTGAAAGATGGAAAGAAATACTTTGAGAACGGACTGCCCACTGATCGTGATCCGGCTTTGATGTCGAAGACCGCATGGGGATATGTCCCGACCCGACAATCCACAGTGTATGCTTTTGATAACTCTACAGGTGGACGTTCCATGCAGGATGTGGGTTTGGACGGTGTAAGTACAAAAGAAGAGCTTGCCTTCCCTACCTACTCTGAGTATGTGAACAAACTACGTGCCAAACTATCACCGGCGACCCTTGAAAAGTTTGCCTTGGATGAATTTTCTCCAATCAATGATCCGGCAGGTGATAATTATCACTACTACAGAGGCTCTGATTATGATCGCGACAAGGTGGATGTGCTCAACCGGTATAAAAGATATAATGGAACCGAAGGAAACTCTGTTGTCAGCACTGAGTCTCCCGAAAGTTATGATGTGTCGGCACGAACTACTCCTGACGTAGAAGACATCAATCAGGATAATACACTCAATGAATATGAGAAATATTATCAGTATCATGTGCAGATTAAACCCGATAAGATGGCTGTTGGAGAGAATTATATCGAAAACAAACGCACAGCCTCTATCCAGCTTCGTAATGGGAAGACCTCTTCCATCACCTGGTATCAGTTTAAGATACCTATCACAGATTATGAGAAGAAGGTAGGGTCTATCAATGATTTCAAGACGATTCGTTTTATCCGTATGTTTCTTACCAACTTCAAACAGGAGGTTGTACTTCGTTTTGGAACGCTGGAACTTGTGCGTGGTGACTGGAGAAGGTATGAGCAGTCCATGCTGCCACCCAACGTGACATCTATCAGTAATGGTACCATGGATGTAGCGACGGTAAATATAGAAGAGAATGGAACGAAAACTCCGGTCAACTATGTGTTGCCACCGTATGTCAGCCGCTCTATTGATCCGGACCAGTCTCAGATTCGTCAACAGAATGAGCAGGCACTATCCATCAAGGTGACCGATCTCTCTCCGAATGATGCCCGTGCAGTGTATAAGAAGACGAGTATGGACTTGCGTCAGTACAGACGACTTCAGATGTATGTCCATGCAGAGAAATTTATCAATGATAATACGAATCTGAAAGATGGAGAAATGACCGCTTTTATTCGTATTGGTACCGACTACAAGAATAATTACTATGAATATGAAGTGCCACTGACACTGACTCCTGAAGGCGTTTATAACAGAGACCGTCTTTCGGATCAGTTACAGGTATGGCCCGAATCGAATATGATTAATTTCCCGTTTGAGCTGTTTACAGCGTTGAAACTAGAACGTAACAGAGAACAACGCACTGGCTCTTCTGTCAATTACATGAAAGCGTATTCCGGATATGACCCGGACAAACCAATGAACAGAGTGACTGTGATGGGTAATCCTTCTATCTCCGAAGTGAAGACCATCATGATTGGTGTGCGCAATAACGGCCGTCAGATAAAGTCTACTGAAGTGTGGTTTAATGAACTTCGCCTGACCGACTTTAACGAAGATGGAGGTTGGGCGGCCCGTGCAAATCTTAGCGTGCAGGTGTCTGATTTTGGAACGGTGAGCGTTGGCGCCCACACAGAGACAGCAGGCTTTGGTAGTGTCGATCAGAGTGTCTCTCAACGCAGGTTGGATGATTATCTTCAATATGATGTCGCAACAAGTTTTGAATTAGGCAAGTTCTTTCCAGAGAAAGCGAAGATTTCTGCTCCTTTTAACTATTCCGTATCCACGCAGACTACAACGCCGAAATACAACCCGCTTGATCAGGACGTACTCCTGAAAGATGCTTTGGATAAAGCGTCGAATCAATCTGAAAAAGATTCCATAAAGAATATTGCTGTAGAAGAAAGTAAAACCTCCAGCTTCAGTCTCTCCAATATACGTGTGAATGTGTCAAGTAAAACACCGAAACCTTGGGATCCTTCCAACTTCTCCGCCGGTTATTTCTTTAGTGAGACCCGAAAGAAGGAGGCGACTGTCTCTTGGGAGTCAACCAAAGATTATCGGGGTAATCTGAACTATTCGTATGCACCCTATTTCAAACCTCTGACTCCATTCTCAAAACTTAAACCCAAGTCATTGGGTCTGCTGAAAGATCTGAGCATCTCTTACTTGCCTACCTCCCTTATGGTTTCTACAGATATGAGCCGCCATTATTACGAAATGCAGTTACGTGATGTAGAAAACACTTCAGGAGCACAGATTCCGCTTTCTTTTTCCAAAGACTTCCTTTGGAACAGGGACTATACAATCAACTGGGATCTAACGAAGAATATATCAATGACGTTCAAGTCCGGCACTCAAGCCAAGATCGACGAACCGAATGTTCCTGTCAATGAAAAGCTGTATCCCGATGAATATGAGGTCTGGAAAGACAGTATACGCTACAGTCTGCTACATTTCGGACGACCGATGACTTTTGATCAAAGTTTTGACCTTACCTATAAAATACCCATCAACAAAATACCTTTCCTCGACTGGATTTCATCCTCTGATCTTACTTATAAATCTTTCTATAGTTGGGATAGAGGGGCTTATGTAGATGATAGCACTGATCTGGGTAATACAATTCAAAACGAAGGCGACTTGCAGTTGAATGCCGGTATCTCTTTTGAAAAGATTTATGACAAGATTCCTTTTCTGGCAGAGGCCAATAAACGCTTCAGTGTAAAACCACAATCGCTGGATCGTCGTGCGGATGCCAAGAAGAAAGAGGAGGACAAGGTCAAACTTAAAAAGAGCACCTTTGAGAAAATCATTACGTTGAATGATTCCACTCCGGTACGGATCAGTCACATGCTCGATAAGAAAGAAGTGATTGCATCAGCCAAGACAATGGACGGAAAGAAGTATGATCTGAAGTATAAGAAGGTGGATCAGGTAAGTATTGATATTGAAAACCTGGATACGATACAGATTAAAGTAACAGTCATCATTCCGGGTGAAGAGAAAGAGAGTACATGGAAGAAACTTGCTTATGGAGCTGCCCGCGCGCTGATGTCATTACGTAGCAGTACCATCAAATACAATGAGACGAACGGTACAGTATTACCGGGATTTATGCCTGAAGCCGGAGAGTTTACCGGTCAGGATGGTAACTATTCATCAACAGCTCCCGGATATGGATTTACATTTGGATTGTATGATCCTGATTTTGTTCAGAAGTCTGCCAGGAATGGATGGTTGATAGGCGATTCTTCCATTTCAAGTCTCGCAACTATGACCTCACGTAAAGACTTTCAGTACACCATTAATATTGAGCCTGTAAGGTCTCTCAAGATTGATCTGACTAGCCGTTGGCAGAAGAGCAATACCTCCCAGATTGATTATATGTATGAAGGAATGCCTGAGACTTATTCAGGAACATTCCAGATGACCACCATTGCTATCTCTTCTGCATTTGAGAATACGAATGCGGGAAATAATTATCTATCCAATGCTTTTGCCCGGTTTCAGGCAAACCGTCAAAAGGTTGCTGACCGGATTCAGCAGAAATATATCGGAACCAAATATCCGACCACCGGGTTTATGAGTGGACACCAACTTGCCGGACAAACATTTGACCCCTCTCTGGCAGGTGTAAATACGAACTCGACCGATGTGTTGGTTGCAGCATTCCTTTCCGCTTATACCGGGAAAGATCCGAATAGCTCCTCTTTAAATCCTTTTCCGGCAATGCTGAGCGCCTTGCCTAACTGGAAAGTAACCTATGACGGACTCAGTAGCATGCCGGTGTTGCGCACATGGTTAAAGGTCTTAACACTGAGTCACGCGTATACCTGTACTTATAATGTTTCTTCCTACAGCTCTTACTCCAGTTGGGTAGGAGCTGGCACAGGAAGTGATCTTGGCTATGTCAGCGATGTTGCCACCGGGCTTCCTGTTCCTTCCTCACCCTATGACATCACCTCTGTGTCACTCTCCGAAAGCTTCACTCCTTTATTTGGAGTCAGCACCACCTGGCAAAATAATATAACGGCTGGTTTTGATGTAAATCGTTCGCGTAATATGTCTCTGAATATCTCGGCCTATCAGATCGTGGAGTCTCGAAGCAATGATTATACGATTAAGTTGGGCTATAAGTTCACCAATTTCAGCAAAGTGCTTGGATTGTCCACATCGGGTGCAGGGGCCAATAATGACTTGAATGTAACGGCAAATTTCACTTTACGCAATCAGTCTGCTTTGCTTCGAAAGATAGAGGATGATTATACGCAGGCAACAAATGGCAATCAGAATATGGTATTGGGTATGTCAGCTGAATATACGTTCAGCAGGACTTTGACCATCAAAGCTTATTACGACAGACAGATGAATCGTCCGCTTATTTCTTCCTCTGCTTATCCGGTGACTAGTTCGGCTTTTGGCATCAGTCTTCAATTCTCTTTAAACAGATAATCAGTGCTGATGAACTGATTGTCTGTTTTTTAGAAAAAACAATTGTTTCTAGTCTTGTAATAATAAGAGAAGTGTTAACTTTGTCAGAATTAATAGAGAGACGGAATGAAAAAGGTATCAGTCATTGTATTGTTTTTCCTTGCGTTTGTGGCGATTTCACACGCTCAGGTAAAAGACGACAAGGTGATTCTGGCAGAATCTGCTCAGTCGTCATTGACTGTGTCTATTGATAGTAACAAGATTTCCGTCCAAAATGCCCCGGCAAATTTGAAGCTGGAAGTTTTTAGTATTGTAGGTGTTCCGGTTGTCTCTCGTAAGATTAACAGTGCGAATCAAGAGTTTTACCTCCACCTACCCAAAGGATATTATATAGTAAAGGTCGGTGATATAGTGCGTAAGACAGCCTTAAAATAAGGATTCATGGAGGAAAATCAGGAAAAAGAGTTAATTCATCAGTTTGATGATCCTCAGACTCGCCGGAAGGCTTTTGAGGTCGTGGTTAATTCCTTTTCAGAACAACTGTATTGGCAGATCAGACGCATGGTACTTTCTCATGAAGACACCAATGATTTGTTGCAAAACACCTTTATCAAAGCCTGGACCAACCTTGACAGTTTTCGCGGCGAGGCCCGTATCTCCACATGGTTGTACCGGATTGCAGTAAATGAGTGCATCACATTTCTCAATAAACAAAAACAAATGACCGGCATTCCTCTTGACGATGTGGATGCCAGTTTACTCTGGATGCTTGAGGCTCCGGAAGAGTTTTCAGGAGATGACCTCCAGAAGAAATTGCAGAAAGCGATCCTTCAGCTGCCCGACAAGCAGCGACTGGTATTTAATATGAAGTATTATCAGGAGATGAAATATGAAGAAATATCTGATGCACTTGGCACCTCTGTAGGGGCATTAAAGGCATCTTATCACTATGCTGTAAAGAAAATAGAAGAGTTCTTTGCAAACAATGATTAAACCTTCACTCTCAAAAGTAGTCAAAAGAATAAGTTAAAAAGAAATAGTATGGAAAAAGAAAACGACATACTCAAAGTAGCGGGGAAGCAAAATCCTTTCAAAGTACCGGAAGGTTATTTTGAGAGCTTGACTTCGAACGTTATGAAGCGGTTGGAAGACCCTGTAGAAAGGGAGACCCCGGTCGTTTCAATGTGGATGCGTGTAAGACCGTATGTTTATCTTGCTGCGATGTTTATCGGAATTACATGCATGATTCGGGTCTATACCGGGCTTACGTCTGGTGTCAATAACAATAGCTCTGTCGTAGAGCAAGCCACAGATGAATATCTGCTCTCATCTGTAGATACCTATACGTTGTATGAGTATTTGGAATCAGCAGAATAATACAAAATGTAAAATGAAAAAATACGTATTGTGTTTACTAATAGCTATCTTGTCCGTTCCTGTGTTTGCCCAGTCCAGAGATGATGCTCAGCGGAAAGCGGGAAGAGAGGCTTTTGATGCGAAGCGAAAGGAATTCATCACAAAAGCGGTGGGAATAACAAAAGAGGAAGGTCAGCGCTTCTGGCCTGTATATGATGAATTATGTCAGCTGAGATGGAATCTGCACATGGAGCAACGAAATGCGTTTCATTCTCTGAGCACAAAAGAAAAAGAACATATTGCCAGGTCTCAGGATTATAAAAAGGCAAATGATGCGCAGATAGAAGCCGAAATCAAGAAAGCTCAGACAGAGAAGAACTATTACAGTAAGCTTGAGAAGATCTTATCTCCTGAGAAAATCAGTAAACTCTATGAAGCAGAGAATAACTTTCAGAATGAACTGTTGAAGCAAGTTGAAAACAGAGGAAGAGAAGATCGACAAAGAAGAGACTAAATATTTAAAGAAGGGACTGAAAGGTCCCTTTTTTTATTTCTTCTCTTTCGCTTCTTGCCACAAAGCCTCCATTTCGTTCAACGACATCTCTTTCAGGTTGCGCCCTTGTTCCAGGCACTTTGATTCAAGATAGTTGAAACGGAAGATAAACTTCTGATTGGTTCGTTCCAGGGCTGAGTCAGGATTAATATTATAGAGCCGGGCTGTATTGATAATGCTGAATATCAGATCACCAAACTCCCCTTCCATTTCCTTCTGATTCATGAAGGCAATCTCAGCTTTCACTTCATTGATTTCCTCCTGGACTTTTTCCCATACTTGTTCGCGCACCTCCCAATCGAAGCCCGCGTTGCGCGCCTTTTCCTGAATGCGCTGTGCCTTAATCATTGCCGGAAGAGAGTTGGGAACACCTGAAAGAACGGTTTTGTTACCACCCTTTTCTTTCAACTTAAGAGCTTCCCAATTTTGTTCCACCTGCTTTGAACCATCCACATGTACTGTGCCAAATACGTGTGGATGACGGAAAATGAGTTTGTCGCAGAGTTTTTCGCAAACCGACTTTATGTCAAAATCATTTTTCTCTTCGCCTATCTTGGCATAAAAGATGATATGCAGAAATACGTCGCCCAGTTCCTTTACCAACTCTTCTTTTTCATTCTTTAATATGGCCTCTGAGAGTTCATATACCTCTTCTATGGTGTTTGGGCGTAAACTTTCGTTTGTCTGTTTGGCATCCCAGGGGCATTTTACCCGTAGCTCATCCATCACATCCAGTAATCTGCCAAAAGCTTCCAACTTTTCTTCTCGTGTACTCATTTGTTTATCTTGTTCATCAGTCTTCCTTCCATTTTCTGTCTGCAAAGGTAAACAATGGGAAGAATTTTTCTTACATTTGCGGGGACTAAATAACGGTCGGTAAAGGGGAGAGTGATCTCGCCTTTTAATAAGTAAAGTTTATAATGATACATTGGATTTTGTTTCTTGTATTTGTGTTCATACTTTTAGCGTTTGACCTTGGAGTATTTCATCGAAAAGACCAAGTCTTTAACTTTAAAGAATCAGTGTTTTGGAGTGTCGTTTGGGTCACGATATCCTGTATGTTTGGTGGATTTATGTGGTATGAGTATGGTCCGGAGCTTGGTTCACAATGGTTTACTGCTTATGTCCTTGAAAAGTCATTAAGCGTTGATAATCTATTTGTCATCTCACTCATATTTACATTTCTTGCTACTCCTGCCCAGTATCAACATCGGTGTTTATTCTATGGCATACTGGGTGCAATTGTGTTAAGGGGAATATTTATAATCTTTGGTGTTGCAGTAGTTTCGAAATTTGCCTGGATCTTATATTTGTTTGGATTATTCCTGATCTATTCAGGATTTAAAATTATCTTTTCAGATGAAGATGAGATTAAGGTGGAAGAAAACAAGGTCGTTAAGTACTTTAAAAAGCATTTTAAGATTTATCCTAACTATGATGGACATAATTTCTTCATTAAATCAGGGAAACATTATATCCCGACGTTAATGTTCATCGTGTTGTTAATGATTGAGACGACCGATATCGTGTTTGCTGTTGACTCTATACCTGCTGCATTAGGTGTTTCGAATAATTCCTTTATATTATATTCAAGTAATATAATGGCTGTTCTTGGACTTAGAGCATTGTATTTCGTGTTATTAAGTATTATCGATAAATTCTGGATGCTTAAATACGGGATTGGACTGGTTCTCTGTTTTATAGGAATTAAAATGCTCTTTGAGCACTTTGTAGAGATTAGTTCCGTCGTCTCCTTATGTGTAACATTAACAATCCTATTGAGCAGTATTTGTTTATCTTTGCTATTCAAGAATAAGAAAACAAGTACTGTTATTTCTGAAGACTAAAACCGGTATTACGAGATTGCTATGATGTGTGACTTTGGTGTGAATGGATAAGAGTTGTAACCTTCAAATGTAAACAGAGTAACAGAGACAATCATTATGGAAGAAACTAATAAAGAATATTTTGATATGGAAGAGCCTAAACTCGAAAAGAAAAGAAGCGGATGCTTGAGATTCTTTTCAATACTATTCATCCTTCTTCTGATTGGAGGAGGAGGCTATGGTTACTATAAGTATTACTTTGTATTCGGAGAAGGAGTAAAAGCCGGGCAGCTCAACTACGTAGTCTATAAAGGATATCTGTTCAAGACCTACGAAGGCAAAATGATCCAAAGTGGTTATAGTAGCACTGAAGCAGCTCCGGGGATTCAGTCCAACGAGTTCCTTTTTTCCGTTGAACGCAAAGATCTTGCTGAACAATTGATGCGGAGTGGAGGTAAACAGGTTGAATTACGTTACAAGGAATATAATGGAGCCCTCCCATGGCGCGGATACAGCAGATATGTGGTGGATAGTATCATTGCAATCACTGATGCTGTCAATCCCGGATCTCTTCCTCTCTAATG
>DATCIB010000144.1:0-16645 GCA_036508045.1 Bacteroidales bacterium | reverse complement strand
AATATTCTCTTTACCTTTGTACCCGAGGAACTAGGGCTAAGCAAAAAAGAAAGAGATAAATAACAATAATATCCAATTAATTCAATTAAAAAAATGGCAAAAGTAGATTTAAGCAAGTACGGTATTACCGGAGCTGTTGAAGTTGTGTACAATCCGTCTTTCGAGACATTGTTCGCTGAAGAAACAAAAGCTGAATTGGAAGGCTACGAAAAAGGTCAGGTAACCGAATCAGGTGCAGTGAATGTAATGACAGGTATCTATACCGGTCGTTCTCCAAAGGATAAATTCTTTGTAATGGATGAAACATCCAAAAACACTGTATGGTGGACATCTGACGAGTACAAGAATGACAACAAACCTCTTTCTGAAGAAAGCTGGAAGGTATTGAAAGATCTTGCTATCAAACAACTTTCTGGTAAGAGATTGTTCGTTGTAGATACTTTCTGCGGTGCCAACGAAAACTCACGTATCAAAGTGCGTTTCATCGTGGAAGTTGCATGGCAGGCTCATTTCGTTAAGAATATGTTCATCCGTCCTACAGAGGCTGAATTAGCAGTTTATGGAGAACCTGATTTCGTTGTTTACAACGCTTCAAAAGCTAAAGTTGAAAACTTCAAAGAACTTGGATTGAACTCTGAAACAGCAGTGGTGTTTAACTTGACTTCTAAAGAGCAAGTTATCCTTAACACATGGTACGGTGGAGAAATGAAAAAAGGTATGTTCTCTTATATGAATTATCGTCTGCCTTTGATGGGTATGGCTTCAATGCATTGCTCTGCTAACACAAACGCAGCTGGCGAAACAGCAATCTTCTTTGGTTTGTCAGGAACAGGAAAGACTACTCTCTCTACAGATCCAAAACGTAACCTGATCGGTGACGACGAGCACGGATGGGATGATGAAGGTGTTTTCAACTACGAAGGTGGTTGTTACGCAAAAGTTATCAACTTGAGCCAGGAAAATGAGCCGGATATTTTCAGAGCTATCAAACGCGATGCTTTATTGGAGAATGTAACCGTTGATGGGAATGGCAAAATTGATTATACGGATGGAAGCGTAACAGAAAACACGCGTGTTTCTTATCCTATCGACCATATCGATAACATCGTTACTCCTAAATCAGCTGCTCCTGCTGCTAAGAAAGTTATCTTCCTTTCAGCAGATGCTTTCGGAGTATTGCCTCCGGTATCTATACTTACTCCGGAACAAACTCAATACTACTTCCTTTCAGGATTTACTGCAAAATTGGCTGGTACAGAACGCGGTATTACCGAACCGACTCCAACTTTCTCTGCATGCTTCGGCGCAGCATTCCTTTCTTTACACCCAACCAAATATGGTGAGGAACTTGTAAAGAAAATGGAGAAATCAGGTGCTACAGCATACTTAGTTAACACTGGATGGAATGGATCTGGCAAACGTATCTCTATCAAAGATACTCGTGGAATCATCGATGCTATTCTTGACGGATCTATCGATAAAGCTCCGACAAAGACTATTCCGTACTTTTCATTCGTTGTTCCAACAGCCCTTCCAGGTGTTGATCCGAAGATCCTTGATCCACGTGATACCTACGAATGTGCTTGCACATGGGACGAAAAAGCAAAAGATCTTGCAGGTCGTTTCATCAAAAACTTCAGCAAGTTCACTGGAAACGATGCCGGCAAGGCGCTTGTTCCAGCTGGTCCTCAACTGTAATTCATTTCAATCCTTTCATAGAAAAGGGATGCCTGTAACGGGCATCCCTTTTTGCTTTTCCGACAACCATTATACTGATTTTCAGTAAGAGAATGAGAATCAATTACAAAACCTGAGGATTCTAAAAAAGTCAACCTGAGTCAGAGATAAAGAAAAAAGAGTCTACTTAAATCAGAGTTAGAAGATAAAAGTCGGTCATCATTTTCAGGGGACTACCAACCAATCAGACGTAACAGAAACAATATCGATCATTCTTTAAGCTTTTAAAGTTCTGATAAGAAGAAGGCTGTCTGCAAACTTCAAAAAATCACTTACAAATAATCGTGAATCTTTAATTGTTTTATGTATGTTTGCAGGGTAATCTTCTCCAATTGCGTAGAAATTAGATTTAAAACGGAATAATCAAGAGCTAAATCATATAATAAGGAGCCTATGATACGTAAGTTTCTATTCCCTGAATACTCAAAAAGAGCATGGTTTTCTTTGATAGTCCTAGCTTTCCGAATTTTATTCGGAATACTGTTGATGACGCATGGCTATCAGAAGTTTGCTCAGTTCGAAACACTGAAAGATAACTTTCCGGATCCAATAGGAATTGGAAGTGAGTTATCGTTAGCTTTAGCTATTTTTGGAGAACTAATATGTTCGGCTGCTTTCATATTAGGTCTGCTATACAGACTAGTAATGATTCCAATGCTAATTACAATGGGTGTGGCATTTTTCATCATCCAGGGGAATGATCCGTTTGCAAACAAGGAACTTGCTTTTATCTATCTGACTGTTTTCCTTATAATGTACCTTGCCGGTCCCGGAAAATATGCTATTGACTCTATCATAAACGATAAGTTTATCAGAGACAAACGGGAAAAAGCACGTTCTCTCCACATGGACTAAACGAAAAGAATTTTTCTTTGCTAAAAAAGAAGAATTCTCATTGTTTGACAAAGGGATTCACTACTTTTGCAATACATATAAAACCTGAAAGAACATGATAAATAAACAAAACGTATTAGGAATGGATATTGGCGGGACCAATACCGTATTTGGAATTGTAGACGCAAGAGGGACAATTATAGCCAGTGGTTCGGTAAAAACGGCAAAGTATCCGGACTTCAACGATTATGTCGACAGCGTACATGAATCGCTAATTGCGCTGATTGATGAAAATGGCGGTATAGATACTATCAAAGGATTTGGCATCGGAGCACCAAATGGTAACTATTACACTGGTGAGATTGCATTCGCTCCAAACCTGCCTTGGAAGGGACGTATTCCGTTAGCAGATATATTCAGCAAGAAATTTGGTATTCCAGTCGGAGTGACCAATGATGCAAACGCAGCAGCGATTGGTGAAATGACATACGGTGCAGCTCGGGGAATGAAGGATTTTATCATGATAACTTTAGGAACCGGCGTAGGAAGTGGAATCGTCTGTAACGGGCAACTAGTATACGGACACGATGGTTTTGCAGGAGAGTTAGGACATACTGTATCAAAACGCAATGGAAGATTATGCGGCTGTGGAAAGTCCGGATGTCTGGAGACTTATGCATCAGCAACGGGCGTCGCACGCACGGCTAAAGAGATGTTGGAACTCACAAAAGACAATAGCCTACTCCGTAGCACACCTATAGAAGACATCTCTTCAAAGGATGTATTTGATGCTGCCATACAAGGAGATAAGCTTGCTCTCGAAATCTTTGAGTTTACAGGAAAAACGTTAGGAGAAGCATTTGCAGATTTTGTAGCATTTTCAAGTCCGGAAGCGATAATTCTATTCGGCGGATTAACAAAAGCCGGTCCATTAATCCTTGACCCAATTAAAGAACATATGGAGAAGAATCTTCTACCTATCTTCCAGAATAAAGTCAAGGTTCTATTCTCTGAGATGAAGGATACTGACGCCGCAGTATTGGGAGCCAGCGCTTTAGCTTGGGAATTAAAATAGATATTTTGGGATAAAGAAAAATAAAGCCGGCTTTAAAGAAAAGAGCCGGCTTTATTTTTCTTAGCAAGATATTACAAAAAGGAATCTTTATCCGGCAAAAGAAATATCAACAAATATTATTCTTATAATTTAGCACCATTCAGAACAATAAAGAAGGCAATTATTTTGTAACTTTGCACTTTAAACACTAAACACATAGCTTTATGTCTGAAAGTAAAAGAATCAAATCGGCATTAATATCCGTCTATCACAAAGATGGGTTGGATACTATACTTCAAAAGCTCCACCAGGAAGGAGTTTCATTCATATCAACCGGAGGAACCCAAAAATTTATCGAGTCTTTGGGTATGCCCTGCAAAGCGGTTGAAGATCTGACTGGTTACCCTTCGATTCTCGGTGGACGTGTAAAGACTCTTCACCCGAAAATATTCGGAGGTATTCTTGGCAGAAGAAGCGAAGAGAATGACCTTCTGCAAATGGCACAATATGAAATCCCGGAAATTGATCTTGTGATTGTAGACCTCTATCCTTTTCAAGAGACTGTAGCCTCAGGAGCTTCAGATGCTGATATTATTGAGAAAATTGATATAGGCGGCATCTCTCTTATTCGTGCTGCTGCTAAAAACCTGAAAGATGTAGTTATCATCGCATCAAAAGATCAATACAAACCTTTTGCCGATCTGATTGAAGAAAATGGAGCAATTACAACCATTGAAGATCGTAAATGGTTTGCAAAAGAGGCTTTCGCCGTTTCTTCACTATATGACTCAGCTATCTTTAATTACTTCGATGAAGAAGAAGGAGGTTCATTTCGTAAGGCGGTGAACGATAGCAAGCATCTTCGGTACGGAGAGAACCCACACCAAAGAGCGACTTTCTACGGCAAATTTGATGAAATGTTTGAACAGTTGCAAGGTAAAGAAATATCATACAATAACTTGTTGGATATAGATGCAGCTATTACTTTAATCAGCGAATTTGAAGATACTACCTTTGCAATCCTTAAACACAACAATGCTTGCGGAATTGCCTCAGACCCTATCTTAGTTGAAGCATGGCGGAAAGCTTTAGCAGGAGACCCGGTTTCTGCATTCGGAGGTATCCTTGTTACAAATGCTGTTATTGACAAAGAAACAGCAGAAGAGGCAAATAAGATCTTCTTTGAAGTTATCATCGCTCCTGATTATGATGTTGAAGCTCTAGAGATATTATCACAGAAGAAGAATCGTATTATACTGATTCAGAAAGAGATAAAACTACAGAATAAACAGTTCCGCTCTTTACTAAATGGCGTTCTGACTCAAGAAAGAGATACAAAAATTGAAACCCCGGAAGAATTAAAACCGGTTACCAGTCGCAAACCTACCAACAGTGAGATTGAAGACTTGCTATTTGCCAACAAGCTTGTAAAAAACAGTAAGTCCAACTCAATCGTACTTGCAAAAAACAAACAACTGTATGCAAGCGGAGTAGGACAGACTTCACGTGTTGATGCTTTGAAACAGGCAATAGAAAAAGCAAAATCTTTTGGCTTCGATTTAAACGGAGCTGTTATGGCATCTGACGCTTTCTTCCCGTTCCCTGATTGCGTGGAAATCGCACATAAAGAAGGGGTAAATACGGTCATCCAACCTGGAGGCTCAATCAATGACAGCAAGTCTACCGCCTATTGTGAAGAAAATAATATGGTCATGGTCACGACGGGATTCAGACATTTCAAACATTAATCGTTTAACTACTTTAAAAGCATATGGGATTATTCTCGTTTACTCAAGAAATTGCAATGGACCTTGGTACAGCCAACACAATCATTATCAGCAATGGTAAGATAGTTGTTGACGAACCGTCTGTTGTCGCACTGGACCGA
This sequence comes from Bacteroidales bacterium, assembly GCA_036508045.1. Lineage (GTDB taxonomy): Bacteria > Bacteroidota > Bacteroidia > Bacteroidales > JAQUTK01 > JAQUTK01. Next base: position 11,132 of record DATCIB010000144.1, on the reverse strand, counting down.
AGGACCAATCGCCCAATTGCCGTTGGTGAAAAGGCTCGTATGATGCATGGAAAAACTCACGAAAACATCCGCACAGTCAGACCGCTTAGAGATGGTGTTATTGCAGACTTCGAGGCTTGCGAACATATGATCCGCGGATTGATTAAGATGGCTTTCCCAAAGAAGCATTTCTTCCCTACCTCTTTACGTATGGTTGTGTGTATTCCTTCAGGGAGTACAGAAGTTGAGATTCGTGCGGTCCGTGACTCTGCAGAGCATGCGGATGCAAGGGATGTATATATGATTTATGAGCCAATGGCAGCAGCTATCGGTATCGGGATTGATGTAGAAGCACCTGAAGGAAATATGATCGTTGACATAGGTGGTGGATCGACAGAGATCGCTGTTATCTCTTTAGGCGGTATCGTATCAAATAAATCTATACGCATTGCAGGAGACGATCTGACAGCAGATATCATCGAATATATGGGACGTCAACATAATGTTCGCGTAGGCGAGATTACTGCTGAACAAATCAAAATAAACGTTGGAGCGGCCATTACTGAGTTGGAAGATGCACCTGAGGATTTCATTGTGCATGGACCAAACCGCATGACTTCACTTCCGATGGAAGTGCCTGTCTCTTATCAGGAAATAGCTCACTGTCTGGAAAAATCCATTTCCAAGATTGAAACTGCCGTGCTTGGTGCTTTGGAGAATACTCCTCCTGAGTTATATGCTGATATTGTTCGAAATGGGATTTATCTGGCTGGTGGTGGTGCATTACTGCGAGGATTGGACAAGCGTCTGACTGATAAAATCAACATTCCTTTCCATATCGCAGAAGATCCTCTCCGCGCTGTTGCAAGAGGAACAGGTGTGGCTCTTAAGAATGTAGGTAAGTTTCAGTTCCTGATGAGATAAATCCCTGCTTTTGTGGATTTGGTTGAATCAAACAATTTACAAGAAGTTGTATATTGTTAGTAAATTGTGTAAATGGACAATCTGATAAACTTCATTATAAAGCATGGGGCGTGGATTCTTTTTATCCTGCTTCAGGTTTTATGTATTATAATGATCTATAATGACAACCCGTATCAGAGAAGTACGCTATTGTCTTCTGGAAATCAGATTACCGGATCTATATATAAAACGGCAAACGTCGTTACCGGTTATTTTTACCTCCGTTCCGAAAACAAAGAGATTTTTCGTAAGAATGTTGAATTGGAGAAAGAGACTTACAGATTGAGGCAAGCTTTAAACAAGCAAAACCTCACATCGATCGTTTATGATTCAGCTATTACAAACCCTTTTCGCGAGATCTTTGCCGAAGTTATTGATAACAGCGTTTCAAAATCTCACAACTATATCTTGCTTGACAAAGGAAGCAAGGACGGTATTGAGAAAGAGATGGGAGTAATTAACCAAAATGGAATAGTTGGTATAATCAGCATGGTTTCTGAAAACTATTCTATCGCGATATCTCTTTTGAACTCCAAATTGCACATCAGTTGTAAAATCAAAGGAGACGGTACTATCGGATCATTAACCTGGCAAGGTGGAGATCCGTCATTCGCTCTTTTGGAAGAGCTTCCGAGGCATACCAGGTTTTCTCCCGGCGACACCATAATTACTAGTGGATTCTCTGCCATATTTCCGGAAGGTATCATGGTTGGCACAATTGACAGATCTTCCACAAATAAAAGAGACCTGAACACCGTAATCGTCAAATTGTCAACAGACTTCTATCGCCTGAAAAATGTCTGTGTCATTGGAAACGAACGAATCGATGAGATTCGTCAGCTAGAGAAGGAGGCTCAGAAAAATGATTAGAACTATCTATAAAATCATAGTGCTTTTTTTAATACTCTTTCTACTTCAGATTCTGATATTTAATCATATACATTTGTTTGGAATTGGCACGCCTTTCCTATATATTTATTGCATCCTATGTTTACCAAATACAATTAGTAAGACAACTCAAGTGCTTATATCCTTTCTAATTGGATTTATTATTGATATTTTCAGTAACTCTCCGGGAATGAACGCTTCAGCGACGCTCTGTCTAGGACTTCTCAATCCATATCTTTTCAAAATATTCATGCCTGTCTATGACTTTGAAACTACAGAAGCATCCATACAACAGTTCGGCTTCAAATCATATTTTTACTATGCCGGCATTAGCACTTTTGTTCACCAAACAATATTAATCTTCATCGAAACCGGATCTCTCGAACATCCATTACTGACTCTCTCACGTATAGGGTTAAGCTCCCTGATTACCTTGATATTGATTCTGGTTACGGACGTTATTTATCATTCTTCAAAGTGAGACCGAATGATTTCATAAATAGGCGTTCTGTATTTCAGACAGCTGTAATTCTGGTATTCATTATACTGTTGGCACAACTATTCTATCTTCAAGTGCTCCGAAATGATTTTAAGAAATACGCTGATAGTAACGCATTTCTTAATCGGACGATCTACCCATCAAGAGGAATGATCTACGACCGAACCGGCAAACTCCTGGTTTACAACCGTCCTGCATATGACATTATTCTTATTATGAATGAGATTGAGCCTTTTGACACTCTTGACTTTTGTAATACGATACACATCACAAAACAGCAGTATATCAGGCGAATCGAAGAGATAAAAGATAGAAGAAAAAATCCAGGTTACTCATCTTATACACAGCAGATACTTTATACGCAGGTTTCCGCTGAAGAATACGGAATTCTTCAAGAAAAACTGTACAAGTTCCCGGGGTTCTATGTGCAAAGCCGTACAATTCGTGAATATGGAGACTCCATAGGGGCACATATTCTTGGAGATATCGGAGAAGTAAACAAGAGAGATATTGAAACCGACAATTATTATGTTTCAGGAGACTATTCAGGACGATCAGGAGTAGAGAAATCATACGAAAAAGTACTTCGGGGAGAAAAAGGAGTGGAAATCATGCTTCGTGATGCTCATGGAAGGATAAAGGGACGCTATGAGAATGGGATTCATGACAAAGATGCTCTTGCAGGAAAGAATATACATTTAAGCATTGACACTGAACTACAAAGATACGGCGAACTACTGATGAAGAATAAAACCGGAAGTATCGTTGCCATAGATCCGGAAACAGGAGGAATTCTTTGTTTGGTATCCAGCCCTACATATAATCCCAACTTGCTGATTGGAAGGCAACGGGGGAAAAATAGCGCTATGCTAAGCAATGATCCACAGAAGCCTTTATTCAATAGGGCTTTGATGGCGCAATATCCTCCTGGCTCAACCTTCAAGCCAGCCCTATCACTAATTTTTCTACAAGAAGGAGCAATAACAACCTCTACAGCATTCTATTGTTGGGGAAAAGGAGGACATCCTGCATGCCATGCACACCCATCTCCTATTTCATTGATTCCGGCACTTGCAACATCTTGTAATGTTTTTCCATTCCTCGCATTGCGAGCCGTATTCGATAATAAGGCGAAATATCCAACGATACAAGATGCTATGGATTCTTGGAGAGATTATATGGTCTCAATGGGTTTTGGATATGCTCTTGGAGTCGATTTGCCCGGTGAAAAGCGAGGATTAATACCCAACAGCCGTTTTTATGATAAAATCTATGGGACGAATGGGTGGAAATATAATACTATATATTCCATCTCAATAGGACAGGGAGAAGTAAACCTAACACCAATCCAGATCGCAAATCTGGCAGCACAAATTAGTAATCGTGGCTGGTACTACACGCCCCATATTGTAAAAGAGGTGGAAGAGGGCCAACTAGACTCAATCTTTACACACAAAAAATATACGATGATTGAGAGCAGGCATTATGATGCCATAATACAAGGAATGCATGGCGCAGTAACAGGAGGTACCTGTCGTGCGGCTCAATTTGATTCTGTAAATATATGTGGTAAGACCGGAACCGCACAAAATCGTGGAGAGGATCACTCCATTTTCATGGGGTTTGCTCCAATGGAGAAGGCAAAAATAGCCATCTCCGTTTATGTAGAGAACGGTGGCTTCGGAGCACGCTGGGCTGTTCCTATCGGAGGACTTATGATGGAGAAATTCCTCAAAGGAAAAGTTCCTGACAACAGGAAATGGCTTGAAGAGAAAATGATTAACGGAACAGTAAATACCTATGGGTTTTAGACGAACAAGTGTATGGAAAGATGTGGACTGGATTACAATAGTCCTTTACCTTGCGATAATAATCGTAGGCTGGGGATGTGTATACAGTGCCGGCTACAACTTTGACAATGCAAGCATCTTTGACCTTGACCAACGGTTTGGGAAACAGTTGATCTGGATTGGAGTCTGCTTGATTACAGCCATGGTATTACTTCTAATTGATAGTGATTTCTACCAATACTTCTCGTATTTCATCTATGGAATCATCATTCTTATCCTGATAGCAACGATTTTCCTTGCTGAAGATGTGAAAGGATCTCGTTCATGGCTGACCTTAGGTCCCCTGACAGTTCAACCTGCTGAATTTGCAAAGTTTGCCACAGCCTTGGCCTTGGCCACCTTTATGAATTCGTACAACTTCAAACTATTTTCCCTTAGAAACTCTCTAACTACGGGTGCCATCATACTTCTGCCAATGGCATTAATTTTATTACAAAAGGAAACTGGTTCAGCTCTTGTGTTTACCGCTTTTCTTCTCGTTTTATACCGGGAAGGAATGTCAGGAATGATACTTTATACAGGGTTACTTGCAATATTAATCTTCATACTCAGCATTAAGTTTGGCGGGATGATGATTGCGGATACAACCTCTTTTGGAGAAGTAAGTATCATTATATTGGCACTTGTATCCGGACTAGTCATGCTCTGGCTGTATCAACCCACCAAAGGAAAGATACGAATACTACTTCTTAAGATTATCGGTTCTTTCGCAGTGCTAACCTTCCTGCTCATTCTTACTCCACTGAAAATAGACTATGCCTATCCCGGATATGTCTGTGTTATTACCTGTGCCCTAGTCCTTCTCTATTATTCCCTTCTCGATAAGATGCGCGATTTTGCATTGATTGGACTTCTTATGGTCGGTTCAATCGCTTTTATGTTCTCTGTCAATCATATCTTCTACAATGTTCTTCAACCGCATCAACGGATTCGAATCGAGGTCTTACTAGGATTGGAGGAGGACTTGAATGGCGCCGGATACAATGTCAATCAATCCAAGATAGCTATCGGATCAGGAGGTCTTACCGGTAAAGGATTCCTGAATGGGACTCAAACCAAACTTAAATATGTACCAGAACAGGACACAGACTTCATCTTCTGCACAGTTGGAGAAGAGAAAGGCTTTATAGGAGTCACCATCGTCCTCGGTCTATATTTAGCTCTGTTACTTCGGCTAATAGCACTTGCCGAACGACAACGGTATTCCTTTGGCCGAGTCTATGGATACTCTGTTGTCAGTATTCTCTTCTTTCATATCACAATCAATGTAGGGATGGTCATCGGATTATTGCCTGTCATTGGCATACCATTACCTCTATTGAGTTATGGAGGTTCCTCTTTGTGGGCATTTACCATTCTACTCTTTATATTTCTGAGCATTGATGCTCAAACAAAACCTAGCTATTAATTTACAAACACAATACAATGAGTAAGATAAGAGCAGTACTATTTGATTTTGACGGAGTTATTGCCAATACCGAACCTCAGTATGACTTATTTTGGAATGAAGCAGCAGACAGGTACCAGATAGGCATTCCTTTCTTTGCTTCCCATATAAAAGGAACTATCATGCCACATATACTTGCAAATTACTTTGGCGATCACACAGAAGAAGAACGTCAACGCTTACAACAGGAATGTGATGAATTTGAGGAGAAGATGAACTATACGGAAATACCGGGAGCTAAAGCATTCATCCTGGAATTACACACTCAAGATATCCTTATGGCATTGGTAACCAGTTCAAAGGAAAGTAAAATACAACGGGCACTCAAAGAACTCTCTCTTGAACAAACATTCAACTCCATCGTAACTGCTGATCGCATAACAAAGGGCAAACCTGATCCTTATTGCTACCAACTAGCTGCAAAAGAATTAAATGTAAACCCGAACGAATGTTTGGTCTTGGAAGATTCGCTGGCAGGTATTGCAGCAGGAACGGCAGCAGGAATGCGAGTAATAGGTTTAAGTACGACACTACCAGCAGATAGACTGGTGGATAAAGTATATCGTGTTATCCCGGACTTTACAGCAGTTACCTGGACCAATCTCTGCTCCTGGATGTAATCAATTGAAGCTCAGTAATTATATAATCCATCCGAACATCCCATTCATCGACCGGTACGTTTTCCATTATCTGAAAATCAAAGCAGATCCCGGCTTTTACACATGACAACAGAGGCAGAACACGATCATAATAACCCTTCCCGCGTCCCATTCGAAAGCACTGACGATCAAAAGCAACACCTGGTACTATTGCAAAGTCGATAGTTTTATAATCAGTACAAAGATGTCCTTGAGGTTCTCTAATATTGAAAACGCCCGTTTTCAATATTTCATCGGGAGAATACACACGTAGTTTCATTTCTCGCTCTTCAATAACAGGAAGGTATATCTCTTTTGTTTCAGACCACTTCTCTGCAAAAGCATGAGTTGCAACTTCATCCGGCATTGAATAATAAAGGAACACAGTCTTTGCATGCACAAACTCGGGAAGTAACTCAATCTTCCGGAGAAGGGTCTCCGACCATTCTTCTAATACGGAAAGAGAGAACTCTTTCTTTTTCCTGGCTATATAATTCCTTAAAACCCGTTTCTTCTCATCAACGCTGTTCATTCTTATTTATAGGTTGTGGAGACATCATCAATATCGGATTACTCTTCAATTTCATTTCGTGAACAGCACGTTTATAGGTTGCGTCCAATTGGAATATTATCGGATAATAAGCCTCATCACTAAGAAGATACTGACCAATAAATGCCTTAATATATGTATCAAGCATGTTCTTCGAGGTATCAATCAAATAAGGTCGGCGATTAACTCCTTTTGTTTCCGCGTAATCAACAAATTCTGAAAGTAAATCCAATTCATTGAGATATTCCAACAAGGGCCAATAATGTTTGAAGTCCTTTAATTGTTCAGCATGTGCCTCCACATAATTGAAAGCAAACATTGGGATTAATCCTTTGGTAATTACTGCTTTAGAATAAGAGGTCCACCCCATCGAATCAAGGGGAACGAAGATATCAGGAGTGATTCCTCCACCTCCATATACAATCCTTCCTGAAGGAGTTTTAAAACGAAGAGAATCATTCTGTTTGATGCTATCCTGACTAGAAAACTCTCCATGGAGGTAACGTTGATAAACCTCGTCTTCATATTCAGCCTCCTGACCTGGCTTATAAGGCTTCTGAATGCAACGTCCAGTCGGAGTATAATAGCGTGCAATAGTCAGCCGGATAGCCGATCCATCCGAGAAGGAAGGCTGACTTTGTACAAGTCCTTTACCAAAAGAACGGCGACCAATAATCAGACCGCGGTCATTATCCTGGATTGCTCCAGCAAAGATTTCACTTGCAGAAGCCGAAATCTCATCTATCAGGACAACTACAGGAGAATGTTGGCAGGATCCCTCCCCGTTCGAATAGGATTCATTTCGAGGATAAGCCTTTCCTTCTGTATAGACAATTAGTTTGCCGGCAGGTAGAAACTCATTGACCATATTGATTGTCGCATCAAGAAAACCTCCCGGATTATCCCTCAAGTCAATGATAAAGCTATTGCAATGTTGTTTCTTTAGTTTGGCAATAGCGAGTAAGAAGTCCTGATACGTGTTAGATCCAAACTGAGCAATCTTAATATACCCAATATCATCACTCACTTTATAAGAAACATTGACGCTACTTACAGGAATATCGCCACGAGTAACAGTCACATACTTCAGTTCTTCCAGGTTCCTCCGTTTGATACCAAGTTTGACCTTCGAATCCTTTTTACCACGAAGTCTCTTCATCACTTCAGTCTGTTTCAGATTCGTACCAGCATATAACGAATCATTGATCCTCACTATACGATCTCCCTTCAGAATCCCTGCTTTTGAAGAAGGTCCGCCGGCCACAACTTCAGTTACTGTAATGGTATCTTCCTTTAATATAAATATAACACCAATTCCACTAAATGTCCCTTCAAGTTCTTTATTGACTGCCTCTACATCTTTAGATGGAATGTATCTTGAATGAGGATCGAGCTCAGCCAATATATGCGGGATTGCCTTCTCAATAATAGAGGAGTCACTCAAAGAGTCAACATATTCACGATGGATGACATCCATTAGAAGATCTAGCTTATTAGAGGAATCTCCTTTGCGCCCGCCATTATTCAAGGTATTTATCGTCAGATAATATCCCAAAATTACCCCACCTGCAAAACAAAGCGCAATAATTAGAGGAAAAGACTTGTTTACACCTTTGATTCTCATAATAATTTTTCGTTAATGTCGATAAATTCAACTTCAATGTCTGCTTTCTTCAATAAATCCAATCCATCCTCCAACCGATATTTCTCTGCATAAACGACTCGTTTAATCCCAGCTTGGATAATCAGTTTGGCACATTCAATACAAGGAGAAGAGGTGACATAGAGCGTCGAGTCCAAACTACTGTTATTAGACTTGGCAACTTTAGATATTGCATTTGCTTCAGCATGAAGGACATACGGATAGGTGCGGCCATTCTCGTCTTCACATATATTATCAAATCCTGAAGGCGTTCCGTTATACCCATCCGAAATGATCATTTGATCCTTCACCAGAATCGCTCCGACCCTTCTACGTTCACAATACGAGTTTTCCGACCAGATATACGCCATCTTCATATATCTTAAATCTACATCCTTCTTTCTTTTCTCTTTGTATTCCATCTTGTGTCTAACACGTCGTTATCATTTTAAAATATTATCACGCAATAACAATGCCTTTATTGTCGGTTCTTCTCCTTTAAACCGTTTATAGAGCGTCATCGGATGTTCCACTCCTCCTTTGGAAAGTACCTCACGCCGGAAAGCCTCTGCTGTACCCCTATCAAAGATTCCTTTAGACTTAAAGAGAGAAAATGCATCCGCATCCAACACTTCCGCCCATTTATAGCTGTAATATCCAGCTGCATATCCTCCTGCAAATACATGAGAGAATGAAGATCCGAACATCGTTCCATCCACGTCCGGAAGCAACTTCACTTTATTAGTTGCTTTTCTTTCAAAAGCAATGACATCACCATCATATGGTTTGTCCAGTGTATGCCATGCCATGTCCATATAACCAAAAGAGAGCTGTCGTAAACAAGTATAAGCTGCATTGTAGTGTGCGGCATCCTTGATTCGCTTTATATATTCTGCTGGTATCTTCTCACCTGTCAGATAATGTTGAGCAAACTTGTCCAGATACTCTTTCTCCGTGCTAAAGTTTTCCATCAGTTGTGAAGGCAGTTCCACGAAATCGCGATAGACATTAGTGCCACTCAGCGACGCATAGTTGCCAGAGGCAAACATCCCGTGCAAGGCATGTCCAAACTCATGAAGCAACGTTTGGAATTCATCAAATGTAATCAGGGAAGGTTTGTCGGCAGTTGGTTTGGTGAAGTTCATCACGATGGTAACATGTGGTCTTATATCTACCCCATTTCTCCGATACTGGTCACGGAAGCTAGTCATCCAAGCTCCGTTTTGTTTACCTTTTCTAGGATGAAAGTCCGTGTAAAGTACAGCCAGGAATGTGCCATCTTTATCCAACACATCATAGGCCTCCACATCCGGATGATACACAGGTATCTTCTCATTTCTCTGAAATGTGATGCCATACAAAGAAGTTGCAAGATCAAACACTCCTTGTTTCACCTTACTCAATTCAAAATAAGGACGGAGCAACTCATCATCCAGATCATATTTCGATTTCTTCAGTTTTTCAGAGTAGAAACTCCAGTCCCACGGCATCAGAGTCATATTTTTACCCTCACTGGCTATGGCATAATCCTGCACATCCTTCACCTCCTGAACCGCAGTCGGTTTGTAAGCCTCGCACAACTGATCCAGCAATTGAAAGACTTTTCCTGTATCTTCGGCCATACGGCGCGTCAACACATAATCGGCATAATTGGTATATCCCAACAGCTGTGCTATCTCAGTACGCAAAGCTGCTATTCGTTTCATGTTTTCCCGGTTGTCAAACTCTCCTCCATGCGCACAGCGTGAATTATAAGCCCGATATAATTGTTCCCGAAGCTCTCTGACCTCAGAATATTTCATAAACGGGAGATAGCTGGGGTAACTGAGAGTGAATATCCATCCATTCTTTCCTTTTTCTTTCGCCTCCATGGCTGCCGCAGCAATAACATCTTCTGGTAATCCTGCCAATTGTTTCTTTTCGGTAAGCTGCATTTCAAACAAATTGGTTTCTTTCAGAATATTCTGGCCAAATGTGAGTGAAATCAGACTCAGTTCGGAAGAGAGTTTGCGAAATTTCTCCTTCTCCTCAGGATTCAGGTTAGCACCTCTGCGCACAAACCCATCATATGTATCCTGCAACAGTTTGCTCTCTTCCAGGTTAAGATGCAGAGAATCGCGTTTGTTATACACTGCCCGCACCCGTTCAAATAATTGCTGATTAAGGCTGATATTGTTGGAATGTTCTGATAACAGAGGCGACAGGCGCTGAGAAATTTCCATCATCTCATCATTACTCTCAGCGCTCTCCAAAGCAAAGAATACCTGACTGACATTATTCAGCAGTTCGCCGGATTGTTCCAGAGCCTCTATAGTATTTCTAAAATCAGCAGGTGCCTGATTATTGATAATAGCATCAACCTCAGCATTATGTATCTCCATTCCCTTCTGGAATGCAGGTTCATAATGTTCATTCATTAGTCGATCAAATGGGAAAGTCTGGTGCGGAGTGTCCAGTTCCGAGAAAAAAGGATTGTTGTCTGGCATCATTACAAAAGCAGATAATAAGAAAGCAAGTAATAAATAGTATCTCAGATTCATATTTTAAAATAAGTAGTCACAAAGTTATACCTTTTCTACAAATAAAGAGGTGATACACAGAATAAATTTACATAAAATAGGGCGGCCTCCATATAGAGACAGCCCTATTATTCCTTCGTGTGACAAAACAACAAAA
>DATCIB010000143.1:0-5596 GCA_036508045.1 Bacteroidales bacterium | reverse complement strand
CGTACACCAGTTGCAGTACGTCCCATTACACGAACAGCACTTTCATGGAAACGGATGGCACGACCTTTACGGTTAGCAAGCAGTACCTGACTGTCTCCATTGGTCAGACGAACAGAAATTACCTGATCATCTTCACGGATGGTAATTGCATTCACTCCATTTGTACGGGGACGAGAATAAGCCTCCAGCAAAGTTTTCTTGATAACACCCAGTTTCGTGCAAAACAACAGATAATGCGAATTGATAAATTCTTCATCATCCAGCTTCTTCACGCGGACAAATGCGTTTACCTTGTCATTGGCATCAATATTAAGCATGTTTTGGATGGCACGACCCTTGGAAGTTTTTGTACCCTCAGGTATTTCATACACCTTGAGCCAGTAGCACTTACCTTTTTGGGTAAAGAACATCATTGTAGCATGCATCGATGCCGGATAGATATATTCGACAAAATCCTCTTCGCGGGTCTCAGATCCTTTAGAACCAACGCCACCTCTGTTTTGAGTATGGAACTCAACCAATGGAGTACGTTTGATATATCCGAAATGAGAGATCGTGATGATCATTTCGTCATCCGCATAGAAATCTTCAGGATTGAAGTCTTCTGAAGCATAGATGATTTCACTTCTTCTTGCATCACCATATTTCTCTTTAATCTCGAGCAACTCATCTTTAATGATTCTCATACAAAGCTCGTTATTCTCAAGGATCTCACGGTAATAGTTAATTGTCTTCATCAGCTCTTCATATTCTGCATGTAATTTGCTTTGCTCCAGACCTGTGAGCTGACGCAGACGCATCTCCACAATGGCAGCAGATTGCTCTGTGCTCAGAGAGAAACGCTCCATTAATCGCTCTTTGGCTTCATCGGGACTTTTTGAAGAACGGATAATGGCAATCACTTCATCAATATTATCAGATGCAATGATCAGACCTTCGAGTATATGTGCCCTCTTTTCTGCCTGAGCCAGTCTGTATTTTGTACGACGGATCACTACCTCGTGACGGTGCTCTACAAAGAGAGAGAGCATGTCTTTCAGGTTGAGCATCCGTGGACGTCCTTTGACCAAAGCGATGTTATTGACACTGAAAGAACTTTGCAATGCTGTAAGCTTGAATAATCTGTTGAGTACAACACCGGAATTGGCATCTTTCTTGATGTCTACCACAATGCGCATACCGTCTTTGTCTGACTCGTCATTGATGTTTGAGATACCATCAATTTTCTTGTCGGAAACCAGATCAGCAATATACTTGATCAACTCAGCCTTGTTTACATTATAAGGAAGCTCAGTGACAATAATCTTTTCACGGTTATTCTCTACTTCAATTTCCACTTTTGAACGGATGACAATTCGTCCGCGACCTGTCTCAAATGCATCTTTCACGCCGGCATATCCGTAGATCAATCCACCGGTAGGAAAATCAGGAGCCTTTACAAAGTGCATCAGACCCTGGATATCTATCTCAGGATTATTGATATAGGCGATTGTACCATCAATGACTTCTGTAAGGTTGTGAGGTGCCATATTGGTGGCCATACCTACGGCAATACCGGATGCTCCATTGACCAACAAGTTCGGAAAACGACAAGGTAAGACCACCGGCTCTTTCAATGTATCATCAAAATTGAGCGCGAAATCAACCGTGTCTTCATCGATATCGCGAAGCATTTCTTCTGCCAACTTTGAGAGTCTGGCTTCCGTATAACGCATTGCTGCAGGACTATCACCGTCCACCGAACCAAAGTTTCCTTGTCCATCTACCAATAAATAACGCATAGACCATTCCTGTGCCATACGTACCATAGCGTAATAAACAGAGGAGTCACCATGCGGGTGATACTTACCGAGTACCTCACCGACAATACGAGCTGACTTCTTATGTGGTTTGTCAGACATATTGCCTAGTTCATTCATTCCAAAAAGAATCCTCCGGTGCACAGGTTTAAAACCATCTCTCACATCAGGTAATGCACGAGCCACAATCACTGACATAGAATAGTCAATGTAGGCAGACTTCATTTCATCCTCGATGTTGATCTGTATGATCCGATCTTCATCGATTCTATCTTCTTCTTCAGCCATTTATAATTTCAATATTAATTTAAGCATGTCTAGTAGTCAAAAAAACTAGGTAAAAATACTGCTTTTTCTTCAATCAGGAAAGCTTTTTTACATAAATTCTTTGTTTCCGTTTTTTTAGCATGTTATCCCCTGCTAATCCGATGTATAATCCCTATCTTTGCAGTATAATTATAAATTCATCTGACATGGATAAAAAGTTTTCAAGAAAAGCAACTGAGATTCTTGAATACAGTAAAGAAGAAGCAGAAAGAATCGGAAACAACCTGCTTGAGCCTGAACACTTACTATTAGGAATCATACGAGACGGAAATAATACTGCCTGTGCTGCCCTTGACTCTATGATAAACACCCAGAAACTGAAAACATTTCTGGATACTATTCTAAAGCAATCTCAGCAACAGGACACTGCTATTCCGCGGATTGATTTCCCTATGACGAATACAACTCAGCGCGTGATACGACTCAGTGGTCTTGAATCACGCCTTCTTCATAAAGAAGAAATTGAACCTGAGCATCTGTTGCTTGCTATACTAAAAGATGATAGAATCCCTTCTTCGGTGTATCTATCCAAAGAGAATGTGACCTATAATGATGTGTTTCACTTTCTGATGGGCGAGATTCAACCTAATCCCGATAAGTTTAACGAGGAAAAAGACTTTCCAGACCTTTTTGATGGATTGGGAATGCCTGATGATGAAGATGATATGGATGACGAGGATGATCCTGATGAAGGAAAGCTTTATGCCTCTCCATCTCCCACTCAGACTCGCCTATCAACAGATAAAGGTAATAAAGGTAATACGGATACTCCGGCACTGAATAACTTCGGGGTAGATATTTCTAAAGCAGCAGAAGAAGGCCGGCTGGATCCTGTGGTGGGTCGTGATGTGGAAATTGAACGACTGGTGCAGATTCTGAGCCGTCGCAAAAAGAACAACCCGGTGCTTATCGGCGAACCGGGTGTGGGCAAGACTGCGATTGTCGAGGGACTTGCACAACGTATTCTCGCTCGCAAAGTATCCCGGATTTTGAATAACAAACGTATTGTATCTCTCGATCTGGGTCAGGTGGTGGCAGGTACAAAGTATCGCGGACAGTTTGAGGAACGTATGAAAGCGATACTCAATGAACTGTCGGCTCATCCGGAGATCATCCTCTTTGTAGACGAGTTGCATACCATTATGGGTGCCGGCAATGCTTCGGGAAGTATGGATGCTGCCAATATGCTCAAACCTGCTTTGTCCAGAGGTGAAATACAGATCATTGGAGCTACTACGCTGGATGAATATCGTAAGAGCATCGAGAAGGATGGAGCTATGGAACGTCGTTTTCAGAAGATCATAGTAAACCCGTCTTCTCCGGAAGAGACCCTGCAAATCCTGAAAAATATCAAGGAACGGTATGAAGATCATCATAATGTAGCCTATACAGAAGAGGCCATCCAAGCTTGTGTAACCTTATCCGATCGTTATCTGAGTGACCGTTTCTTTCCAGATAAAGCTATTGACGCACTTGACGAGGCGGGTGCCAAAGTTCATATCTCCTGCAATAATACATCCAAAGAGATGGAGGCTCTGGAAGCTGAGATTGATGAAATAAACAAGCAGAAGAAGGAAGCCGTCAAGAAGCAGATGTATGAAAAGGCTGCTGATTGGCGTGATCAATACAATCAGTGCAACGAAAGACTTGAAGCTGCCAAGAAAGCGTGGGAAGAGACTCAAAAAGAAAACCGCGAGGAGGTCAGTGAAGAGGTGGTTGCCAACGTCATCTCTATGATGTCGGGCATTCCTGTACAACGTGTGGCACAGACTGAAAGTGATCGGTTGTTGCGCATGGGCGACGAACTGAAAGCTTCAATCATAGGTCAGGATAAAGCAGTGGAAAAGGTTGTGAAGGCTATCCAACGCAGTCGGATCGGATTGAAGGATCCAAACAAACCTATTGGTTCGTTTTTATTTCTCGGACCTACCGGTGTCGGCAAGACCTATCTGGCAAAGAAACTTGCCAAAGAGATGTTTGACTCTGAAGATGCCCTGATTCGTCTGGATATGAGCGAGTATATGGAGAAATTTAATGCATCCAAACTTATTGGTTCGGCTCCGGGATATGTAGGATATGAAGAAGGTGGTCAACTTACCGAAAAGATACGGCGCAAGCCCTACTCCATCATTCTGCTGGATGAGATTGAGAAGGCACATCCGGATGTATTCAATTTATTGCTCCAGATCATGGACGATGGAAGAATTACCGATGCGCATGGCAAGACAATCAGTTTCAAGAATACGATTGTGATTATGACTTCCAATATAGGATCCAGACAGTTGAAGGATTTTGGCAATGGCATCGGATTCGATACCTCCAAAGGATCGGTCAACAGAGAGTATGCTGAAGGAGTTATCAAGAAGGCAATGAATAAAACTTTCTCACCCGAATTTCTGAACCGTATTGACGAGATTATTAATTTCGACCAGCTTTCTGAAGAGTCTATACGTCGTATTATCGACTTGGAAATCAACGTCTTCCGTAAGAGAATTGAAGAAAAAGGTTACAAACTGGAAGTGTCTGAAGAGATGAAACAGAAGGTCTTCGAGAAGGGATTTGATATCCAGTTTGGAGCCCGTCCTTTGAAAAGAGCGATCCAGCAATACATCGAGGATGTGCTGACCGAAAAGATACTGAAGGGAGAAATCGTACCCGGCAACATCGTCCAGGTATAATCCCCACTCCTTATACAAAGAGCCGCAATTCCGAAAAGGAGTTGCGGCTCTTTGACTTTCTTCTTCTCTTGAAAAGGGAATGGATAGAGAAATAATGGCTCTATAACGTTTGGAATGGGTTCATACAGGTTGCACATCAGCATCTGTTTCTGCTTAACCATTCATTATTACATGCCCCTCGTTTCGCTGTAGCACTTTTCCCGTTTCACTGCAGTGAAACGAGCAAAGCATCCTTATGAAAATAGAAGCTCTTCAGGTTGTCTTCCCCATCGGATAGGAATCCATTGTCTATCGGATAGGCACTCTTTAAAAAAAACGTCTTGTTGTATGAATCCATTTATAGGAACTAATGGACTCATTGATAAGGATGTATTGCTATGGCTCTCCGTCGTCATTGCGGGCTTGACCCGCAATCCATTCATTCAGAAATCTTTGTAATAGCATACGGTTCAAATTGGGAAAACATACAGGGTAAGCGATTAGAAACTTTCCACCACCAGATCGTCATAGGCCAGACTCACACCTTCAGGCAATTGCTTTTCCACTTCTGCATGCAAACCCATTTCGTGACTCATGTGAATAAGATACGCTTTCTTAGGGGCAATTCGTGCAATCTTCTCAAGTGCCTGCTCCAAATTCTGGTGCGAGATATGCTCTTTGATGCGTAGTGCATTGATGATTAGTGTATCCAGGCCTTTCAGTTTGTCATACTCCTCTTCCGGAAGATCCTTCACATCCGTCATGTATGCCATATTACCAATGCGGTAGCCGAGTATGGGTAGTTTGTAATGC
>DATCIB010000142.1:0-3913 GCA_036508045.1 Bacteroidales bacterium | reverse complement strand
AGTATTCAACATGGGGCACCGCATGGAAATATATCTTTCTCCTGAACATGCTGATGAGATTATCTCCATCTCCAAATCCTTTGATATTGATGCGCAAATCATCGGGAGAATTGAATCTTCTGAAAAAAAGGAGTTGATTATTAGAAGTGAATTTGGTGAATTCAGATATTGATTGATGACAGACTATAACACTTTTCTGGATAAACTAAACGGTTTGGTAAACCGTTTTGAAGAAGTATCCACATTTATAACAGACCCTGAGGTGATTGCAGACCGAAAACGTTTTGTAAAACTCACCAAAGAATACCACGACCTGGAATGCATAGCAAAAGCACGACAGGAATATATTTTGGCATGTCAGGGCATCGATGAAGCCAAAGAAATGCTGAAGAATGAAGATGATCCTGAGATGAAGGAATATGCTCGCGAAGAACTGACCAACTACCAGAAACGTCTGCCTGAAATTGAAGAAGAAATTAAATTGCTTCTCGTACCGGCAGATCCTCAGGATGACAAGAATGCCATTATGGAAATTCGTGGAGGAACCGGTGGAAATGAAGCCGCAATCTTTGCAGGAGATCTCTTCCGTATGTATTCAAAGTATTGTGAGAATAAAGGATGGAAAGTTGAAGTCACAAGTTACACCGAAGGTACTTCAGGCGGTTATAAAGAAATCATATTTGCTGTCAGTGGAGATAAAGTATATGGAACTCTTAAGTATGAGAGTGGAGTACACCGGGTTCAACGCGTTCCTGCGACAGAAACACAAGGAAGGGTTCACACCTCAGCAGCTACAGTCGCTGTTCTTCCCGAAGCCGAAGAATTTGACATCGACCTCAACGAAAATGATATCAGGACGGATATCTTCTGTGCATCCGGTCACGGTGGACAGTCTGTCAACACTACTTACTCTGCTATTCGACTGGTTCACATGCCTACCGGAATCACGGTACAGTGTCAGGATGAAAAGTCTCAGATAAAAAACAAGGCTAAAGCTATGGTTGAGTTGAGAAGCCGAATCTATAATATGGAGTATCAAAAGTATATGGATGAGATCGCAGGAAAAAGGAAGACCATGGTTTCAACCGGCGACCGCTCTGCAAAGATTCGAACTTATAACTATCCTCAAGGAAGAATCACTGATCATCGAATTAACTACACCATATATAATTTGTCCGTATTTATGGGTGGAGACATCCAAAATTGCATCAATCAGCTGATTATTGCGGAAAATGCAGAACGATTAAAAGAAAGCGAGATATAAACTTAGCAGACAGAACTATGAATAAATTAGAATTAGCTGCAAACATCCAACGTAAGAAGTCATTTTTATGTATTGGATTAGATACCGATCTAAAGAAAATCCCTGTACATCTTCTAAAAGAAGAAGACCCTGTCTTTGCTTTTAACAAGGCAATCATTGATGCAACACACGATCTGTGCGTGGCATATAAACCAAATCTTGCATTCTACGAAAGTATCGGACTTACCGGATGGATTGCTTTCGAAAAGACAGTCAACTATATCAGGTCACAATATCCGGATATTTTTCTCATTGCTGATGCAAAGAGAGGGGATATCGGAAATACTTCTGAAATGTATGCAGAGACTTTTTTCGGTCATCTCGATCTTGATGCTGTTACCGTTGCCCCATATATGGGCGAAGACAGCGTAAAACCTTTTCTGAAATATGAGGGGAAATGGGTCATCTTGCTTGCTCTTACGTCCAACAAAGGATCTATGGATTTTCAGATGACTGAAGATCTGAATGGAGAACGTCTCTTTGAGAAGGTGCTTCGTGTATCTCAGAGCTGGGGAACTGAGGACAATATGATGTATGTAGTGGGAGCTACAAGAGGCAGCCTGTTTGAAGATGTACGTAAAGTAGCTCCGGGTCACTTCCTGCTCGTACCTGGTGTCGGAGCACAAGGTGGTAGTCTGGAAGAGGTAGTAACATATGGAAAAAACAATCAGTGTGGACTTCTTGTAAACTCTTCCCGGCAAATTATCTATGCGGGAAAAGAGGAGAACTTTGCAGCTGAGGCAAGAAAAGAGGCAAAAAATCTTCAGGAACAAATGGCTTCTCTGTTGTAAAAAACAGGTCGCTTCATTCCTCATGTCATTTATTTTTCATTTATTTGCATAATAATATTGTGTTGTAACGTGAGTCTCTCACCTTCAACATACTTAATCACTAAAGAATCATGGATTTTTCCGCCAGACAGATAGCAGACTTCTTACACGGTGAGGTGATCGGCAACGAAAACATCAGAGTAAGCAGTCTCTCAAAAATTGAAGAAGGAAAGCCAGGGACGCTTACTTTTTTGGCGAATGCTAAATACACACATTACATTTATACCACTCAAGCAAGCATTGTTTTGGTAAATAATGATTTAATTTTGGACCAATCGATTGATGCGACACTGATCAAAGTGGAAAACGCGTACAACTCACTCGCTTTGCTTCTGAATCTGGTCGAGCAAGCCAAACCAAAAAAGAAGGGAATCTCTTCTCTTGCTTTTATATCTCCAACTACAACTGTCGGTGAAAATGCATATATAGGAGAGTTCGCCTATATCGGAGAGAATTGTGTGATTGGTAAAAATGCCAGGATCTATCCACAGGTCTATGTCGGCGACAATGTGACTCTCAATGATAATGTAACTCTCTATCCCGGAGCCAAGATCTATGAAGGTTGTGTGATTGGAAATAATTGTATCCTCCATGCGGGTTCTGTTATTGGATCGGACGGATTTGGATTTGCCCCTTCAGCAGATGGTTATTCGAAAATCCCGCAAATTGGCATCGTCACTATTGAAGACAATGTAGAAATCGGAGCAAATACTACTATTGACCGCGCCACTATGGGGTCCACATATATTCATAAAGGAGTGAAACTGGATAACCTTATTCAGGTTGCTCATAATGTGGAAATCGGCGAACACACGGTGATGGCAGCACAGGTCGGCATCGCCGGTTCGACAAAAATCGGAGAATGGTGCATGGTTGGAGGTCAGGTTGGATTTGCAGGACATATTCATGTAGCTGCGCACAGCAATATCGGTGCTCAAGCCGGAGTCAGTTCGGATGTCAAGTTGGCATCTTCTCTTTTGGGAGCACCTGCTATTGACTTCAAAGACTTTGCCCGCTCAAATGTTGTTTATAAGAAGCTGCCGGAACTGTACAAAACAGTATCTATGCTGCAAAAAGAAATTGAAGCTTTAAAATCATCTATCGCAAAATAAAGATCTATGTCAAAACAGAGAACGCTAAAAGAGGGTTTTACTCTCAGTGGTAAAGGTTTGCATACAGGATTTGATATTACTATCACTCTTCTGCCTGCAGAGATCAATACAGGCTATGTAGTTAAACGTATTGACTTGGAAATCCCTGTAAAGATTGATGCTGTCGCAGAAAATATTGTGGATACATCAAGAGGCACTACAATCGCAAATAACGATGTGCATGTAAGTACGATCGAACATGCGATGGCAGCCCTTTATGCTTCAGAAATTGATAACTGTATCATTGAAGTGAATGCACCTGAGTTTCCAATTCTGGACGGGAGTTCACGTCTGTATATAGAAAACATTCTTAAAGTCGGAACGATTGAACAGGAAGCTGATAAGAAATATTTCGTTGTAAAAAGCAAGATTGAATACAACGATGGCAAAGGTTCTTCAATCGTCATTCTTCCGGACGATAAGTTCAGTATCCATACATTGGTAGGCTATCCTTCCAGCATTCTTAAAAATCAATATGCCACATTAGACAATCTGAGCGATTTTGGCAAAGAAATAGCAAATTGCCGCACGTTCGTTTTTGTCAAAGAGATTAAACCTTTACTCGATCGCAATCTGATTAAGGGTGGGGATCTTGACAACGCAATAGTCATCTATGACGAATTGCTTCC
>DATCIB010000141.1:0-4265 GCA_036508045.1 Bacteroidales bacterium | reverse complement strand
AAGAACGAATGATTATGGAAAAGTTGACACTTGTGAAAGTAGGTGGAAAGATAGTAGAAGAGAATGATTCTCTTCAGACTCTTTTGAATGACTTTATGATGCTGGATGGCTACAAAGTCCTGGTCCATGGAGGTGGTCGTTCTGCTACCAAACTCGCTACCCGACTAGGGATAGAAAGTAAGATGATTGATGGTCGACGTGTGACGGATGAGGATATGCTGAATGTTGTAACGATGGTATATGGCGGATTGGTAAATAAGAAAATAGTTGCGGCACTACAAGCCAGAGGAGTGAATGCACTTGGACTTACAGGTGCAGACATGAACATAATTCAGTCCGTAAAGCGTCCGGTAAAAGAGGTAGACTATGGTTTTGTGGGTGATGTAGAGAAGGTAGATGCACATTTATTATCTTTGTTGATTCAACAAGGAATCGTTCCTGTACTTGCACCTTTGACGCATGATGGACAAGGTAGCATGCTCAATACCAACGCAGACACTATTGCCGGAGAAACAGCTAAAGCGCTTGCTTCATTCTTTGATGTGACACTCATTTATTGTTTCGAAAAGAAAGGGGTGTTGATGGATGAGAATCAGGAGTACAGTGTAATAGAAACGATCAATCGTCTGGACTATGAGAAATATGTGGCTCAGAAGGTGATCCAGGGTGGTATGATCCCCAAAATTGAGAATGCTTTTCAAGCGTTGAATGCTGGAGTTAGTAAAGTAATCATTACTGAAGCGAGTCAGGTGTTGAAAGGGGGAGGTACTTCGATCGTTTTGTAAGTATAATTACTTTTAATCTGTCAAAAAGACAAGGATTTTGATTTTATATTAAATTATTGATATAAGAGATTGAATATCGGCTTCAAAAGCGTACATTTGCAGCCGATACCCTTTATGGAAGGAATAATTAGTCACAACTTAATTTATATAGATATGTGTGGATTTGTTGGTGCGTTTGATTTGAAGCAAGAGGCGAAAGAACTCAGACCTCAGGTGCTGAAGATGTCGAAGAAGATTCGTCATCGCGGACCGGATTGGTCCGGCGTATTTTGCTGTGATAAGGCAATATTATCTCATGAACGTTTGTCCATTGTGGATGTAGCGTCAGGTAAACAACCATTGTATAGTGAGGACGGGAAGCTGGTATTGGCAGTCAACGGTGAGATATACAATCACCAGTCAATCCGCGAACGTCAGAAAGATAATTATAATTTCCTGACTCTTTCAGACTGCGAAGTGATCCTTTCCTTGTATAAAGAGAAGGGTGTAAACTTTTTTGAAGATCTAAGTGGAATCTTTGCTTTTGCCTTGTATGACGTTGAGAATGATTGTTACCTGATCGGCCGTGATCATATGGGAATAATTCCTTTATATATTGGATGGGATAAGTTGGGACAGTTTTTTGTGGCAAGCGAGTTGAAAGCACTTGAAGGGTACTGTGTGAAGATTGAAGAGTTCCTTCCGGGTCACTATCTGTATAGCAAAGAAGGTGTTATGAAACCGTGGTATTCTCGTGATTGGTCGAGTTATGAGGCTGTAAAAGACAATGAAACCAGCATAGAAGACCTTCGTGAGGCTTTGATGCAGGCAGTTCAACGTCAGCTAATGTCTGATGTGCCTTACGGTGTACTGCTTTCGGGTGGTCTGGACTCGTCCATTATCTCAGCTGTAGCAAAGCTTTATGCAGCCAAACGGGTTGAGAGTGGCAGTGTGAGCGACGCGTGGTGGCCGCAACTTCATTCTTTTGCCGTGGGATTGGTCGGATCTCCGGATCTTACAGCTGCCAAAAAAGTTGCCGATGCAATCGGTACGGTGCATCATGAGATTCATTTCACAATCGAAGAAGGACTTGATGCTATCAGTGATGTCATTTATCATATTGAGACATATGACGTGACAACGGTTCGTGCCTCTACTCCAATGTATTTATTGGCGCGTGTCATCCGTTCGATGGGTGTCAAGATGGTGCTTTCAGGAGAAGGTGCTGATGAGTTATTTGGAGGATATCTTTACTTCCATAAAGCGCCGAATGCTCAGGCTTTTCATGAAGAGACGGTCAGAAAGCTGAACAAACTTCATTTGTATGATTGTTTGCGTGCCAATAAGTCACTGTGTGCATGGGGTGTAGAAGGACGTGTGCCTTTTCTCGATAAGGAATTTATGGATGTGGCAATGCGCTTGAATCCGAAAGATAAGATGGCCGGCAACGGTAAGATGGAGAAGTGGATACTTCGAAAGGCTTTTGAGGATATGTTGCCCAAAGAGATCGTTTGGAGACAGAAAGAACAGTTTTCAGATGGCGTTGGATACAACTGGATTGATACGCTGAAGCAAGTTGCAATTCAAAAAGTTTCTGATGAGCAGATGGCTGTTTCTGCGGAGCGTTTTCCTATTAATCCGCCAATGAATAAGGAAGAATATCTTTATCGCACAATATTTACTGAGCATTTTCCTTCTGATCAGGCGGCAAGCTGTGTGCCTTCTGTGCCTTCTGTGGCTTGTAGTACGGCAGAAGCACTTGCATGGGATGCAAGTTTCAGAAACCTGAATGATCCGTCCGGACGAGCAGTTGCTCAAGTCCATGAGGATGCTTACAAGAAATAAGAAATAATCAATAGGGAATGAGACCGGGAGACCGGTCTCTTTCTTTTTAGAAAAGTCCGATGACGCGATATACTATTTCCATCCAGACGATGTAGCGAATCAGTTTACCAAGAAACATCGAGATCGATACAATCCAGATATTCGCACGCATATAACCCATTGCAACTGCTATGATGTCTCCAATGCCAGGCAAAAAGACAAAAAATGCAATCCATGCTCCTTTCCCTTTCAGAAAATGAATCATTTTAAGTATAGTCTCTTCTTTAATCTTCAGGTATTTTTCCAACCATTCAGTCTTTCCCTGCATACCTACATAATAACAGGTCAGTCCTCCAAGGAAATTTCCAATTGTAGCCACAATGGTGCATGTCCAGAGATCCAGTCCGGCAAGCACTACACCGCTATACACTACCTCAGAACTAAAAGGAAGGACAGTGGCAGCCAGAAAAGCTGCGATGAATAGTCCGATGTAACCCAGACCGATAAGTGTACTCATTATAAAGCAAGAATAAAATAGAGTAAATAGATTGCGATAAGCAGATAAAACAGTAGCGATACAAATTTGTTTCGCAGTAATGTGAATAGATGAGCAAGCAGGGGAGTTGCTGAAAGATAAAACAGATAGATGTACAATAAGCTCTCTTTCGGATACAGATAGGTGAGCAACAAACAGATGATTTGAAGCCATACTGTAAACTGGAGGAAAATTCTGGCTTGTATCTTGCAGTGGTAGCTATTTGTAAGTATTTGGGTGATAGCGATAATAGAAGAAGATAAGGTTATTATGAGGAGAGTGGCCACATGCCAGGCAAAATCAGTAGGATGATTAAAATCAGTGATGAAGGATTTTGCCGGAAAAGAGATTAATTCTGTTTTACCGGATACGAGATAATAGCCGATTATCATACAATAAGGGGCCATAAACCCGATGAGAGAAGCGAAAAAAGATCTCCAATTCAATGAACGAAACTGATAGAATCCCCAATAAAAAAGAGGAATGCACAACAGCAGATGAATGTTTAAAAGGGAAGCTATGGAGAAAAGTATAGCCGAATTAAAGATCTCTTCAGTTGCATTATCTTTCTGATAGCTTAGAAAAAGAGGAAAAATCCCCCCCACAATACAAAGTCCTGCTAAAGAATAGGAATAAGGAAGCGAACCAATCAGTGTGCAGGTCGAAAAAAATAGGGGAAAGAAGAAGGTCAGTTTTGTACGCTCACGAATAATCAGGTACTGGTTGTTGAGCATAACAATCAAAGTGGCAGTTACTGTCACAATTCCCCAATTGATAAGAATCGAAAAACGTCCATCGAGAAATCCAAAGAGAAGGTTATTATCTACCGGCAGCGTACAAAACAGAATCAATGCAAATAAAAGCGTCAGTATTATTGTGCCGATAATTGCAAATCTGCCGGAGATAAGTGTAGATAGTAACCTGTCAGTCATAGTGTTTTATAAATCAAAGCCTATGTCAGATCTGAAATACTTTCCTTCGTATTCGATGAGCTGGGCATTTTTAAATGATTGAGCCAAGGCCTCTTCTTTTGTTTCGCCATACGAACTGATAGCAATGACACGACCGCCGTTCGTTACGATATTTCCGTTGGAAAAGGTGGTTCCTGCATGAAACAGAATGCTATCTTTCACTTCATCCAG
>DATCIB010000140.1:0-3197 GCA_036508045.1 Bacteroidales bacterium | reverse complement strand
ATCGACTGGTTATGGGGTGAGAATATTTATCTTCAACCTGGTCTGATGTTCGTACCCAAAGGATATGAGAGTTACAAAAGGGAATCAGCTGATACCTCATTCAATTATAAACTTCGTGCCTATTATTTGGAGATTCCTCTTACACTTGCTTACAAATATCCGATAACTAAAGATATCAAACTTTTTGCGGATGCAGGTGCATACTTCTCAATCGGACTTTTTGGTAAGATCAGAGAGAATGATGTCGTATGGGAAAAAGTGATGGATACTTTCGGCAATATAAAGACCGGCGATATGGAGCAGTTGCAAGGCTATGATATGGGATGGCAGTTAGGTGGTGGTGTTGAACTGTATGACCGTTTTAGGCTGAGAGTTGGATACGAACGGGGATTCTTGCAATCAATCAAGAATTTTGATTCACCTCAGCAGAATACGATGTGGAGTTTGTCATTAGGATATTATTTTCATGTTGAATAAATGCTAGAGATATTAAAAAACAGAGGAACGGTTCGGAGCTATTCTGAAAAAGAGGTAGAGGATACCTTGCTCAATGAGCTATTAGAAGCCTCTTTCCAAGCATCTACCACCGGCAATATGCAATTGTACAGTGTGGTCGTGACTCGTGATCAGGCAGGAAAAGAACGTCTTTCTCCTCTCCATTTCAGTCAGCCTCAGATAATCAATGCGCCTGTTGTTTTAACCTTCTGCGCCGACTTCAACCGTTTCAGCCTTTGGTGCGAACAACGTAATGCTGTGCCCGGATATGCCAATTTCCAGTCTTTCATGACAGCAGCCATTGATGCACTTATTGTAGCGCAGACCTTCTGCGTCGCTGCAGAGAGCAAAGGGCTTGGCATTTGCTATATGGGCACTACGACTTATACAGCAGCAGGGATTATCGACGCATTGAATCTTCCCCGACTGGTCGTTCCGGTTACGACTATCACAGTCGGTTATCCGAAAGTTGCCCCGGTACTATCCGACCGTCTTCCCCTGAACTCTGTAATCCATCAGGAGAGATATCAGGATTATACACCTGAAGCAATAGATGCCGCATTCTCCTACAAGGAATCATTGGCAGAGAGCAAACGTTATGTAGACATAAATAATAAGGAGACACTTGCTCAGATATTCACCGATATACGCTATACGAAAGCAAACAATGAAACTTTCTCGGCAGCGTTTTTGGAGGTGTTGAAGAAGCAAGGATTCCTTTCTTAACAACAAAACAACAGATAAACAGATGAAAAGAGTTCTATTTTTTGCAGGATTGCTTGCTGTCATATTACTATCCTCATGCAAGGACAAGGAAGTAAAAGGTTTTACATTGACCGGAAAGATAGAAGGGTTGGCAGCGGGGAAACAAGTTGCTCTGATCGCGCTTGATTTTAACTTGAAAAGAACAACGCTGGATACCGCATACCATACTATTTCTACCGAAGGGGGATTTGAAATAAAAGGAGCCGCTCCTGATTCATTGATGGCCTACAGAATTGTTTTTGAAGGTGAAAAGAATCAGCGCTACCCAATGATATTCCTGGAAAATACAAAAATAGAAATGACCGGATCGTTGGATAAGTTACGTGATGTGGCGATTACCGGATCATCAATCAACGATGAATTTTACCGCCTTTTTCAGCCTTTCATTCAAGCGGACAGGAAATATGCAGAAGCAAATAATGTACTTCGCTCTATCGATCAATTGGATACGACGCGGTTGCAAGCTGCAATGGATAGTCTTCGCAGTGTCATGGACGATATGGAGAAGATTATTATTGACGTACCGAAAAACAATCCATCATCCATATACTCGCCATTTATTGTTCTGGTTACTACCCGAAACCAGCGCAAAGGTTTTTTAGATATCTATAGAAGTTATACTCCTGAAGTTCAGCAGAGTTTTTATGGCAAGATTCTGTTTAGCAGACTTCCAAAAGATTTCCTTGGAACGGAAGTTCTCGATCTCAGTCTCAGAGATCGTTCAGGAGTGCCTGTTTCCATCCGTTCAAGTTTAGGAGAATATACATTGATGCTCTTTTGGTCTTCGTCGGATAAACCTTGTCGTGCGGAAATTGCCCATTTGAAAGCACTTTACGAACAGTATCACGACAAAGGGCTAAATATATATGCCATCTCAGTGGATGAAGATTCATTAATCTGGACGAAGACACTGGACGAAGAGAAACTACCATGGATTAATGTGCGTGATAGTGTGAACGAACACTCCACTGTTGCCTATTATGAAGTCGAGTACATTCCACATATCCTGATGATTGACAAAGGAGGAAAGATAACTGAGGTTCGTCCCGAAGACGGGAAAATTGACTCTGTGCTGAAAGCACATTTTGAACTGAAGCAGTAATAAGCAGTAAAAGACAGAAAATGCGGGTGACGGTAATCGTTATCCGCATTTTCTTTGTATATGTGGAGGTGTGCAATCTCAGGGTTGATAGGTTAAATCCTCAATAAATATATCTTTGTAATTAATATTCTATATATTTGCAATCTATTATTAACCGATCAATACTTGCACTCAGATGAAAACAACTAAGGTTATCGCAATCGTTCTTATGGGATTTGCACTCTTTTCTTGTAAAAAGGAGATTGTGATGTATGAGAATCCGGTTTTGGACCGCACATTTCCTGATCCGACAATCATTAGGGGAGGTGACGGACTTTTTTATGCCTATGCGACACAAGGTATTACTCCGCAAGGGACAATGACAAATATTCAAGTCGCCAAGTCTGAAGATCTGGTAAACTGGAAATATGTTGGAGATGCGCTTCCTAAGAAACCAGCTTGGGCTTCTGAAACCCAAAACTTCTGGGCACCTCATGTAGTCTTTGCGGACAATAAGTATTTCCTGTATTTTTCTGCCGAACCCAATGTTAATACGAAAACCGGTGAAGAGCTGGGCTTAGGTCTTGGTGTAGCAGTATCTGATTCACCTGAAGGCCCATTCGTTCCCAATGATACGGCAATGATTAAAGGAAACACTTTTGTCAATATTGATCCGATGGCTTTTGACGATCCGGTCACCGGCAAGAAGTTGTTATACTGGGGGTCCGGCTTCGAACCAATTAAAGTACGTGAACTGAATGCCGATCGTATGAGTTTCAAGAAGGATGCTCCGGCTATTGAATTAGTCAAAGCGATCAAGTTTGATTATCAGTTTCTCGTGGAAGCTGCCTGGGTA
>DATCIB010000139.1:0-2616 GCA_036508045.1 Bacteroidales bacterium | reverse complement strand
AAGGATTTTATCAATAAAAAGGAGGAATGGTCAATAATTTGTGTCCAAAACGGCAATACAAACATTTTTTTACATCACAATATTCTTTTTGAAGCTGAATAAGGGCTTGCGAATCAAATGCGTTTTCCACTTTCAATCCTGCTGATTTCCACGAATAGACGATATAATTCTGTTCAGAAGGCAATGATTCCAATAGTTCAAAAGCACGGTCTTCTAAGTCAGGACGATCGTTGTTGCGACCATAAATAAATAAAAGAGGCACTGCAACATTGATAATTAATACATCTGTAGCTAGCTTTCCGAGACTTTTCACTTCACGAGGAGATTCATGAGTAAAACTGAAATGAGTATCCCAATAGCGGGAGGCTGCGACTTTGAAGAGCAAACGGAAATCATTCAGGGTCTCAGCTTCAATCAACTTAGAAAACAGGTTCTCTGATTTCTGCACGAATGCTGCCAGTTCGGCAATACGCACATGCGGAAAATTATTCGGTCTGATTCGGAGCATCTTCCATAAAGGATTCTCTAACGGAGTAAGCCCGAACTTATGTTTTAAGAACTCATACTCTCTTTTCAGGTCCTCCGCGTATTTGTCGTGAAGGTCTTCCTGTACTAACAATCCTGCCTGGCCAAAAAACAGGGCCTCAATCTGCATCAGATTATTTCGGTGCTTTCGGATACAAGACAAAGGAAGTGAGCGGACCAGTTGTTCAAAAAGGTCATTGTTGATTCCAAAACCAAAGTAACGCCCCAGAGTCTGATAAAGCACATCCTCCCAATCATCCTTGTTTCGTTCCAGTAGTGCTATAATTGAAGATGTCTTTCGTTCAAGCCTTTCAGTAAGAAGTGCTGATTTCCAGGAAGAGATAAGAATTGGCTCGAGTAATGAGAGCCTCGAGTGACACACACCGCGTTCTTTTGAAATTAAGTTGGAATAATTTAAGCTGATAACCTCAGGACAAGTAAGTACATAATGAGACGGATGATAGCCATTCTGACAAATAGCGTCACGATCCATCTCTCCAACCACATGAAGAATGACAGAATTGTAGGCCGGATCAACTTCGTGGTGATGGCGGAACCAATCCGATGACTTTGTATGAATCTCTACATTACCAGCCCACATGACTCCATCTATCCGTATCTTCGCATTAAAGAAGTCCGGACCTGCGTCTGAATTATACAACCCCGGATCAATGATTTCTAAAATATAGCCATCAGTAGTGGTTTGTCGATGTTGAAGCATTAATTTGTGCTTCCAGACATACGTCAGGAGTTTCTCCATGTTTAGCATTTATATACAGACAAAAGTAGATAATATTTTATACCTTTGCCTAATATTTCTCTTTTATACTATAAGAATATGCGTATTGCTTTGATTGGATATGGAAAGATGGGCAAAGAGATCGAACAGATAGCCCTGTCCCGCGGACACGAAATTGTTTCTATCATAGATATCAATAACATGGATGACATAAATTCGGAGGCATTCCGAAGTGCTGATGTTGCCATTGAGTTTACCTCTCCTGCTGTTGCCGTCGACAACTACAAACGCTGTTTTGAGTCTGGAGTAGCACTCGTTTCTGGGACTACCGGATGGACAAGTCGTTGGGATGAAATCAGTAACATAGTAGAGAAAGAAGGAAAAACCTTCTTTTGGGCATCCAACTTTAGTCTTGGTGTCAATATCTTCTTTGCACTTAATAAATACCTTGCTAAAATGATGGATCGTTTTCCGAAATACAACGTATCCATGTCAGAGGTTCATCACACACAAAAGCTTGATGCACCAAGTGGCACAGCCATCACTCTTGCTGAAGGAATCTTCGAAAACCTTGACCGTAAAGATAAATGGGTGAAAGAAGTGGAAGAATCCAGCAACGAACTGGCTATTCACTCTATCCGTGAGGGTGCTGTTCCGGGAATTCACATCATCAACTATGAATCTGATGCTGATACCATCACCATCAAACATGATGCCAAAAACCGTAAAGGATTGGCAATGGGAGCTGTCCTTGCTGCAGAATTTACTTGTGGTAAAAAAGGACTTCTGGGAATGAAAGATATGTTTACTTTTTAATCTAAAGATATGAACTTCTCTAAAAAACAGTGGATCAAGTTTGGTATTGCCACGCTGCTCTATTTTACATTTGTTGCCTGGATGGGCAATTATTGGATTCTGGTGGGCGAACTGCTTATCATAGATCTCTATCTTACAAAGTTTATCCCGTACGGTTTTTGGAGGAAATCAAACAACATGGCCTTCAAGAAGGTAATGGAATGGGTGGATGCAATCGTTTTTGCATTGGTTGCCGTCTATTTCATTAATACGTTCTTCTTTCAAAATTATCAGATTCCAAGTTCTTCTCTTGAAAAGTCTTTGCTGGTGGGAGACTACCTGTTTGTTAGTAAACTTAGCTACGGACCAAGAGTTCCCAATACTCCACTGTCATTCCCATTGGCACAACATACCTTGCCGGTTTTGAATTGCAAATCTTACTTTGAATTCCCTCACTTTGACTACAAACGCTTAGGAGGAATCGGTTCTATCAAACGCAATGATATTGTAGTCTTCAACTTCCCTGCCGGTGATACTGTTGCAGTCAAATATGAGAC
>DATCIB010000138.1:0-4814 GCA_036508045.1 Bacteroidales bacterium | reverse complement strand
CGATGATCTGTTCGTTATTTACCAACTCATTCATATCAGTGCACTCAATCTTGTTTTCTTGTGCATATTTCAGGAGTGCACCATAAGCAGGAACAATCAATGCAGTTACATATTTCCGTTTGTTTCCGATAGCAGCTATCTGGTCGATATATTTGTCCTCGCCCATCTTTGTTTCAATAGCTTGTGGAGCTATATATTTCCCATTACTGGTCTTGTATAGATCCTTGATCCGCTCTCTCATGATTAAGCGATTGCCATCTAAAGCTCCGGCATCGCCAGTTTTGAACCATCCATCAACGAATGATTTAGCATTTTCTTCCGGTTTGTTGTAATACCCTTTGATAATGGTCTTCCCTTTTAGCAGGATTTCATTATTCTCATCGATTTTTACTTCTACACCGGGCATGATTGTTCCGACAGTGCCAATTTTGTATCCTGTCTTCCAATAACAACAGACCGTAGCTGTAGACTCAGTAAGTCCATAGCCGTACAAAATATTGATTCCCACAGAGTGAAGGAAGATATTGATAGTATCCGATAAAGCAGCTCCTGCAGTAGGAAAGAAGTTGCCCCTTTCAATACCAATCGTTTTCTTCAGCAGCGAATAAATGGTCTTGTCATATAATTTATATTTGAGTGAAAGGGCTAAAGGCGGTTTCTTTCCCTCATTTATATACAGAATGTTATGTTTGCGTCCGGTTTCAATAGCATCCAGAAAAACTTTCCGGGTGATTGCTCCGGACGAATTGATTTTTTCCTGAACAGCTTCGTAGACTTTCTCCCAAAAACGGGGCACACTGCACATGACTGTCGGTCTTACTTCTTTGATAGTTAACTGAATAGTTTTAGGGTCATGATTAATTGCAACCTCAGTTCCCACAGTCAAGCATAAGAGAACCCATGTTTTTTCAAAGACATGCGTCATTGGTAAGAAGCACATAGAAAGATCCTTGTCTGACAGATCGGGCAGGCGTCCGGGGTGAGTGCGCATGGCTTCCAGAAAATTACTGTGAAGGAGCACCGCCCCTTTGGGTTCGCCGGTTGTACCGGAGGTATACAAAATGGCAGCAGCATCTTCCGGTATGGCAGTTGCAATTCTCTCTGTTACATCCTGCCTGGCATTTATCGACTCGGCAGTCTGAAGAAAATCGCTCAAGTAGATGGAGCTCTTATCCAGCTGATGCTTCTTAACCTTAGGGTCAAAGATTATGATCTGGATTAATGTCGGACAGTTTGATGACGCTTTCCATGCATTATCGTACTGTGGCTGTTCGCCGACAAACAAGTAACGGACAGAAGCGTCATTGATAATATATTCCATTTGCGCCGAACTGCTTGTAGCATAGATTGGAACAGATACGGCTCTGTTTTGAAACAGTCCAAACTCAGTAATCAAGTACTCAGCCATGTTTTGAGAACACAGCGCAACATTTTCCTGTACATTTATTCCGACACTTGCGAAGGCAAGTGCGGCCTTTGATACCAATTCGTTAAATTGATTCCATGAAGTTGGATTCCAGTTGCCGGATTCCTGGTCTTTGCATCGGAAAGCAGATTTTTCTCCATACTTCTTTGCTTGGGTCTGAATGAGGCTCGCGAAATGAATCATACATAGAATGATTTGGTTTGGTTTGCAAAATTAGATCATTCTTGTCACATATCAACTATGATGCTGCAAGAAAATGGCGACATATAACGAGTCTCTCGATAATTTCCACTATGTTTGCATATTAAATGATTACAATGATGGATCTAAATAGCTCTTACACAGAGGCCGTTGCCCTATTAAAAAGTCTCATAGCTATTCCCTCTATAAGTCGGGAGGAGGAGGCAGTATGTAATTTTCTGGAAGAATACCTGAAAGCAAAAGGATTTGGGCCACGAAGGAAGAATAATAATATATATGTACTTTCAAAAGAGTTTGATGCCGCTAAGCCTACCCTCTTATTAAATGCGCATTTGGATACAGTAAAGCCCGGAGTCGGATGGTTGCAAGATCCATATACTCCTGTAGAGAAAGAACAACGAATCTACGGACTAGGAAGTAATGACGACGGAGCCAGTCTGGTTTGTTTACTTGCTACCTTTCTGCTCTTACAAGATACAAAGCAGACCTATAACCTGATATTTCTGGCTTCAGCCGAGGAGGAGATATCCGGAAAGAACGGTATCGAAAGTGTGCTGAATGAACTGCCTGTCTGTTCTCTCGTTATCGTTGGCGAACCTACAGGAATGCATCCGGCAGTAGCAGAAAAAGGTCTGATGGTGCTCGATTGTATTTCCCGGGGAGTTGCCGGACATGCAGCACGTAATGAAGGTAAGAATGCAATATATAAGGCACTTCCGGATATTGAGTGGTTCCAGAATTATACATTTCCCAAAGCCTCACAAATGTTGGGTGCAGTAAAGACCACTGTGACGCAAATAAATGCCGGAACACAGCATAATGTGATCCCTGCTGAATGTACGTTTGTAGTGGATGTGCGGAGTAATGATTGTTATTCCAATCAAGAGTTATATGAACTGATAAAAGCCAATGTGACTTGCGAAGTCATACCACGTTCTTTCCGGTTAAACTCGTCGCAAATCTCTCTGGAACATCCGTTTGTGCAGAAGGCAATCCAACTGGGTCGCAAACCTTTCGGTTCGCCGACCTTATCCGATCAGGCTTTGATTCCCTATCCATCGGTGAAAATCGGGCCGGGCGAATCTTCCCGCTCTCATACTTCAGAAGAGTATATCTGTCTCGACGAACTGAAAGAAGCGATTACAATCTATACGCAGTTGCTTGACGGTTTGACTTTATAACCAACCTACTCAACGATCCAGCCAACTCTCCGGATTCAGCTTTTCAGTCTCTTTTCGGATCTGGAAGTGTAGTTTGGTCAGATTGCCATCATCAGTGTCTGTGTAAATCCTCCCCAGACTCTGCCGTGCCTTGACTTTGTCTCCTTGTTTAACATATACCTGACTGAGATTAGCATATATCGTGATATATTTACCATGGCGTACCATCACTGAAGTATTATACCCCGGTAGTACGAACACCTTGCTCACGGTGCCGTCAAACACGCTTCGTGCATCCGTTCCGGGGTTTGTCTCAATGTATATACCATCGTTTGACGTTTGAACATTCTTATATTCCGCATTTTGCTGAATGCCGAAATGACCTGTGATGATACCCCTTCCTGTGATTGGGATAGGCAATCGTCCTTTATTGTTTTCAAAACTTCCGGCTAGTTCTCTTTCTGAACTAGTCATTGCATATCCTCCCTGAGAATCAGCTTTCCGGGTCTCAGCCACTTTCTTCACCACAGGGGTCTCTTTTGTTGGCTTGGCAATCTTTTTACTATTGCCCTTTGTCTGGCTTTTGGCAGCTTCGGCTTCTCTTGCTGCCTTAGCCGCTCTTTCTGCTTCCGCCTTTTCCGCTTTCTCTGCTTCTGCTTTTGCCAATGCCGCAGCCCTCTCAACTTCTTCCTGAATTAATTTATCTATTTGTCGGTTAAATGAAGCTGCTTGTTCCTTTTGTACCTTCAGGTCACTTTCCAACCCTTTCTGTTTCTTCTTGATGGCAACCAGTTCCGTTTTTTGAACTGATTCGGCTTCTTTTAGTTTGCCCTCTTCCCCTTGACGTTCAACGCGCAGCCCCTCTTTCTCGGTTTTCTTCGTTTCTAGTTCTGCTTTTGCTTCTTTGAGTGCATTTTGTGCGGTGATAATCTCTTTTCCTTGTTGATGACGTGACAACGAGTATTCCCGCAGGTAACGGATACGTCGGTATGTTTGAGAAAGATCCTCAGCAGAAAGGATGAACATCAGTTTATCTTCCGACTTATTCCGAAAAGACATTGAGCTGATCGATTGAGCATACTGTTTTTGCTTCGTTTTTAGTTTGGCGCTCTGCGTTTTAATCTCCTCCTCTTTTTCGTTGATCCCGTTATTCAGGTTACCAATCTCATCATCAAGAGCTTGTATTAATTCCCGTCTGATTCTTAATTGTTCCAACAAGAGATTAATCTCTCTTGTAGATTTCTTTTCAGACAACTTTGCATCCTTCAACAATTTGTTAGTAACCTCAATCTTTTCAAGCAGCTCTTTCCGTTTGTTTTCAAGGGCATTGATTTGTTTGTTGCTCTGTCCAAAAGCAATAAAAACCATTATAAATAGCAGGCTGAAGAGTGAAATAGTCCTTCTCATTTGAGATTCTGAATTAGTTTTAATAGCTGATCGACGGTAATCTTACTGTAGTTCTTCGAGAAAGAATCAGATATATTTACAGTCTTATTATAATTTACAGAGTTAAATGACAGGTTCAGTTTTATACTGTCGTTATTAAAGATGGCTTGAATGTTCATCTCTTCGGGAAACAGGATTTCATTCTCTGAAGTTTTAAACTCGTCATATTCCCACTGTACATGGGTTGTTTTCTCTTCATTGCCAATATAGGTTGCTATTAAATCGTTTGCCGGACTAAAAGTGAACAGACTCGACGCTTTTGAGGAATGTTTCTTTTCCGTTAGCACTGTCTCTCCGGACAACTTTCTCTCCATTGAATATGCATTAAAGTCCGAACTTTTAAGCTTAGATTTCTTCAACAGGAAGAGCTGGTTGGTGAATAGTGATTGCAATACAGAATAATTGAATACGGATTGCAGGTCGCCGGACAGAGATTTGGTTTCTTCCTGAAAATAATATTGGTTCATTCTGTCAATACAAGTAATTCGGTCGGGTGTTACAACGAGTCGAACTGCCTCAATACCAAAAAAAGGCTGTATAGATAGCTGTATGGCACTGTCTTTGATAATGCGCAAGGTACC
>DATCIB010000137.1:0-9303 GCA_036508045.1 Bacteroidales bacterium | reverse complement strand
TCCGCTGGGGAGCGATGGGTGTTGGTAGTGATATCCGTAGCATACTAACGATCATGGCTACAAGAGCAAATGTGCCGGCTAGTAGCAGTGACGCGCGGGTATTGTTTGTCGGAAAAAGTGTGAACATCATCGCTGCCAGGGCTGCACCTAAGGTCTGACCAAGCATGCGGGCAGTGCCAAGCATTCCACTGGCTCCTCCGCTGCGGTGTTGGGGTGCGGAGGAAACAATGATGCTGCTGTTGGGGGACTGAAACAGTCCGAATCCGGCTCCACAGAGGGACATACGCCAGAGAATATCAAAAGTGGTAGGATGGTCGGGCATGAAGGCAATCAAAAACAGTCCTGTGGCAAAGATCATCATTCCAATCCCTCCGAGGATGCCGGCGTGCAGATGCTCTACCAGTCTGCCGGCAATGGGTGCGACGAGCATAATCGCCAACGGCCATGGTGTGAGAAGGAATCCGATATGCGCACTGTCATACCCGAGTGTGTTCTGGAAAAAGAAAGGCAGCGAGACCATGGCGAGCATCTGGGCGGTAAAGGAACAGGAGGAGGTCAGTATGGATAGTGAGAAGATCGGGATACGCATCAGATCGACCGGCAGCAAAGGGTGCTCCTGACGCAACTGTTTGCGCACAAAAATGGTTCCGATAGTCAGAAAGGCAAGTGCACCCAGCAGGATGAAATAGCAGCTCCACTTGTGCGTGATGCCGTCCAATGTAAAGATCAGCAGTCCAAAGACAAGTGCATTGGTGGCACTGCTGAGATAGTCAAACTTTCGACCTTCGACCTTTACCGGGTTTTGTGGTAAGTACCGAAGCGAGAAATAGAGTGCCAGAAGTACGATCGGCACATTGATCGCAAAGAGCCAGTTCCAGTGTGCGACGGATAGTACAATGGAAGCAATGGTAGGCCCGGCTGCCAGGGAGACGGCAACGACCAGGGCATTGATGCCCATGCCTCTCCCCAATTGTCGTTTGGGATAGATGATA
Source organism: Bacteroidales bacterium (assembly GCA_036508045.1). GTDB lineage: Bacteria > Bacteroidota > Bacteroidia > Bacteroidales > JAQUTK01 > JAQUTK01. The sequence goes on along the minus strand of DATCIB010000137.1, from coordinate 8,311 downwards.
CGCAGCAATGCCGTATTGACACTGCTGAGTGCAGCTGCGCCAAAGCCTTGCAGGGCACGTGCAATGATCAGTGTCAGAAAAGATTCTGACAAGGCACAGGCAATGGAAGCAACGCCAAACAAGGTGAGTCCGAAAAGATAGATTTTACGATAGCCGAAGATATCGCCCAGGGAAGAGAAAGAAAGCAGAGTAAGGATAATGGACAACTGATAGGCATTTACAACCCAGATCACATCGGAAGGGGATGTGTGCATCTCCATGGCAATGGTTGGCAGTGCCACATTGACAATCGTGACGTCCAACACAGAGACGGATAGCCCCAACGCAATGGCCAGAATAGCCCAAAAACGTGCGGGAAGTGGCAATCCGTCTCGGAGGGTTGCTGATTCTTTCTGATCAGTGATCATACTTTCCGGTTACTTTGCGATAAGTGCCAGTGGTTCGGCATACAATCCAAACTCACCAATACAAGGGCACGCATCGGCATTGATGATACGCAGACGTACCGCGTCGGTCGTCACTCTTTCGCCTCTGATCAAGCGGCACGAACCGATGGCAACACCTTTGGCGTATTCTTTCCACTCTCCGTTGAGTTTGACATCTACTGCCCATTCGTTGACGCGATGTCCGAGTTTGATATTTTCTCTGATTCTGATTACATTGAAAGACTTCATACCTTTCAGTTCCAGTGTCAGACTGGCATCCTTCACCTGATCATCTGTAGCCCAGTAAGTATATCGGCTGGCATCAAGCACTTTTGAGGCAGCATATTCCTTCAAATTACCGCGTACATTGCTTGCTGTGGCTTTTGCACCTTTTGCATAATTGACTTTATAAAGCTGTTTGATCAACTGACCAAAACCGGCAAGAGAAGCAGCATCCGTCTCAAAAACTCGTCCGCGACGATCAGGAGGAACATTTAATATCATATTGGCTCCTCGTCCGACAGATACAAAATAATGATCGAGAAGCTGAGCGGCACTCTTCACTTTGTCATTCTCACTGGCATGCCAGAACCAACCCGGACGAATGGAAAAATCAACCTCAGCCGGCACCCATTGTTTGCCATTGTGAGTACCACTCTCCAGGTTCTTAATGGAGCCTCCGGGACTTGGTTTCTTATCCGGATTAGCCATCTCAAAAGTGATGGTTGACCAGCAGGGATCTTTTGCAAATCCGCTTTCATTGCCTACCCAGCGGCATCCGGGTCCGATATCGCTAAAGATAACAGCGTTGGGATGCAGTTCGTGCAATATCTTCCAGGTATTCTCCCAGTCATAATAGACGGTATTGTCAATGCTGCGAGTCTCCCTGGCTCCTCCGTAATATCCGTCACCGCCATTGGCACCGTCGTGCCAGCTTTCAAATAAAGGACCATAGTTGGTAAGCAGTTCGCGATACTGAGCCCGGTAGGTCTCGATATATTTAGCCGTACCATACTCTTTATTGTTGCGATCCCAGGGCGAGAGATAAATGCCAAACTTCAGCCCATGTCGCTTGCAGGCATCAGATACCTCTTTGACCATATCGCCTTTCCCGTTTCTCCAGGGACTCTTGCTAATGTTATGATCGGTCGTCTTGGTGGGCCAAAGACAGAATCCGTCGTGATGTTTACAGGTAAGAACAATGCCTTTGAGTCCGGCAGACTTGATGTTTAACGCCAAAGCATCCGCATCAAAATCGGAAGGATTGAAGAGCGCGGGATCTTCATCACCAAATCCCCATTCCTTGTCCGTAAAGGTGTTGATGGTAAAGTGAACAAATGCGTACATCTCCATTTCGTGCCAGAGCACTTGTCCTTCTGTTGGCAATGCGCCGTGAGGCTGAGGAGGTTTTACTTTTTCCGCTCTTGCTGTCGTGCAAACGAAAAGCCCTGCCAGCAAAAAGAGTACAAAAGGCATCGAGTGTTTCAAATTCTTTCTCATGATAAGTTCGTATAAATTAGTTGTGGCAAATGTACATAAATCTTTTAAAACTCATTGATTATGTCCTACTAATATCGGTCATCACTCCTACCTTTTATTACTGTAAAAAGTCCGTTAGGGGATTGTCTATTCAGAAATTATACCTAATTTTGCACCCAAATATATCTGATATGATGAATACAAGAAGGATTACTACAAATTCAATACTATTTGCGACTTTGTCTATGGTATTATCTCTGTTTACAAGTTGTGAGAATGAAAATGAACCCGGCACAGCTCAACTTTTAGTCGGTGAGTGGATAAATACAGAGATCGATCAGGTACCTATTGTTACCGATTCAAAATTCGTAATGGGACTCAGGTCTGACAACCACGAGCTATATGCCAGTGGATTTCTGCTGGATGAAAACAATAAGTCCTGGGAAGAAGGCGAAGCATACACCTACTCTGTCCAAAATGATATTCTGACTATCGACGGGAAAGATGCACTTGACAAGATGTTTCATATAGAGTTTAAGATACTGACACTTAACCAGTCCGTATTGACCTATTCCGTAAAAACAGTTCGTATTGACGGGGTATCTTATCCGGATTCGAAGATCTATACCTGCAAAAAAATAACGAAAGAGTCTAGTCAATCATTTACAGGGATCTGGTATGGGAGATGCACTTCAGCAGGCAGTACAGACACGAAATACCATTACTGGGAGTATCTTAGCGATGGCACTTACAATTACTATTATCAGGACGGAAGCAATAAGTGGATAAAGAAGACGGACAATGAAGGACGTTATTTCTTGTACGGAAATCTATTTGTAAGCAACTACTCAAACGATCTGATAAGTGGTGGTACGGGTCATGCATTTGAATGCTGGGACTTCTCCATCAGTGGAAATACAATGACATGGACCGGGTTGAGGGAGGGTAACAAAACCGTCACCTACCAGATGGAGAAAGTAAGCACTCCTCCCCTGCTGGACTGATAATTTGTCGGGCACCCGGAGAAATGACTCCGGGTAACTTCTACTTACTTAGCTTCAGCTTTCCCAATTGGATAGGGAAGTGTGAAAAAGAAGGTGCTTCCTTTGCCAACTTCGCTTTCGATCCAGATTCTACCGTTGTGATAATCAACAAACTCTTTACAGAGAATCAAGCCCAAACCGGTACCTTCTTCTTGTTGTGTACCTCTGGTTGATACGTTTTCCTCTATGTGGAATAACTTATCAATGAGTTCTTTCTTCATTCCGACACCATTATCTGAAACCGACACGACCAACTCTTCCGGTGTATGTTCGGCTGCAATAACGATTTTACCGCCCGGATGGGTAAACTTAATGGCATTGGAGATCAGATTTCTCAAGATAGTATTTATCATAGCTCTATCAGCAAAAACGACCTCTTTCCGGAAGTTATCGGTACTAATAGTGATAGATTTGTTTTGTGCAGATTCTTTGAGCAAGACATTTACTTCATTGACCAGGACACCAATTTCAATCGTTTCGGGATTAAACTTCAGTCTGCCAGTTTGCGATCTGGACCATTCCATCAAGTTGGACAACAGGGATATCGACTGCTCGGAAGCATTTCGGATGATCCCGGCATATTCTTCTACTCCTTCATAGTTTTTTGCCTGAATCTGCTCCACCAGAAGATTGCTAAATCCAAGAATCGCATTGAACGGATTCTTCAGATCGTGGGCAATGATGGAGAAAAACTTATCTTTGGTGGCATTGAGTTCTGACAGTTTCTGTTTTGATTTAAGAATCTCTTCCAACGCATTTTTCTGCTCCGTGATGTCAATGGCATGAAAGATGACCCTCTGTTCGGATTTCCAGGATATATGTGCAGAAAACCAATAATTCTTTTCATTGACTTGTAAGGGATATTCAATCACTACTAATTGCTTACTCTTCAGACATTCAAGAATCGCATTATGCAATATTGTTGCTTCTTTTTCGGGAAAGACTTCATAAACGGTTTTATTTATTGCCTTATTTTTCGAAGTGAGAAGATATAGATCATTGATAGTAGGGATCTTTCGATACCTTCCATCCTGATCAAACTCAATAATCAAACTGGTCATCGAGTGAAATATAGCACTCAACTCCTGTTCATTTCTTTTTAGTTTGACAATCGCTTTGCTAAACAGCCCTATCAATATACTGATGAACAAGGAAATTGAAGAAAGTATAATGAGCAATTCCTCTTTGATAAAGGAAGGCCATCCACTATCCGGAACAGCTGCCAGCACCCAACTTCCGGTAGGGAGATCAATATCTACAGTGATAGGATTCCGTTCAAAGACCTTTTCATTTCCCCACCAAATGGCACCTTTATTGCCGGTTCCATTAGTGCCTCTGAGTGCAAACAAGAAACCGGATTCGCTTTCCTTAAGGGTTGCCTGCTCCAGTAGTTTGTCCTGATAGATCACAATATCAGTTACTCCCCAGAAAACATCTTTACTCTTGACCGTTTTATCAAAAATAGGTGTATAACTGATAAATGCAATGCCTCCTTCTACAAGTTCAACCGGACCCGCGATAAAGGTTTTATGGGTACGGATTGTACTCTGGACAATCTCTTTTCGCTCAGGATGTGCCAGTAAATTCAATCCGATGGCGGCTTCGTGACCTTCTCTTGGATAAATATCAGTTATAATACAATCTTTGGATAATCCCATGGTACTAATCACAGAATCATTATTGATAAGCTGCTGGGCCAGATTGTTATATTCAGAGATAGAGATATCAGGTCTTAAGGATACATAAGCTGCAACGCTGCGGGTATAGTAAATTCTGGAATAGAGCGCCTTCTCCAGTCGGATCTTCTTGGTCATCAATAGTTCAAATAACCGGCTCTTTTCGTCCTTGCGAAAACGATCCTCTTTATAATTTGAATAACTCAGTGTTCCTATAGCTAGAATTGCAAATGTTACTAATGCAATAAGCAATGGCATTGCATGATTGAAAAACGTCTTTATTCTATATTTCTTCATTGTTGCTTTCATTCTCATTCATCTTTTCAACCCGGATAGGGAAGTGTGAAATAGAAGGTACTTCCTTTTCCTACCTCTGACTCCACCCACATGGAGCCTCCGAGCATTTCCGCGTATGCTTTAGAAATTGCCAGCCCCAAACCGGCTCCCTGTAATGCGCTCTTGTCGGTAATATCAGCCTGAATAAACCGTTCAAAGATGGCTTCCTGACGTTCTTTGGGAATACCCATTCCCGAGTCTTTGACATAAAACTCCAGAAACTTTTCCTTTTTCGTATAACCAAACCCGATAAAACCTTCATCACTATATTTGATTGCGTTTTTTACCAGATTGGTCAGGATGGCAAACACTTTCTCTCTATCGGTTAAAATGATGGCTTGTGTTGAAGGCAACGTATATTTGCAGGAAAGACGCATTCCTTTTCTTTCTACCTCAGGTTTAAAGAACGTATATATGAATTCTATCTGATCATTGATATTTGATTTCTGGATATTTACCTTCATCAGCCCTGATTCAATCTTGGAGATACTAATGATATCATTGATGATATTGAGCATTCTTGCACCGCTTTGTTCAATGATAGCGATATAGCTTTGCTGCTCTTCACCGGTAAGATCCGGCTCTTTCAGTAACTCTGCAAAGCCGAGAATACCATTCATCGGTGTACGGATCTCATGACTCATATTAGCCAGAAAAGCGGATTTCAATCGTTCGCTTTCTTCCGCCTTGTCTTTGGCTACGATTAGTTCGTCAATCATTTTCTTTTTCTCTGTCACATCATCCATTACAAGAATGTAATTTCTTATCGACCCATCGGACTCTAGCAAAGCTGAAATAATAATCTCTACAGGAAAAGGAGTCTGATCTTTTTTCCTGTTATTAAACTCGCCCTTCCATACATTACCAAGATGCAATGTATTCCACATGGCATCGTATTCTGATTGGCTAAGATGCCCCGGGTTAAATATTCTTGGCTTTTTGCCTTTTACATCTTCCAGAGTATACTGCGTTAAAGAAACGTATTCATTATTCACAAATTCAATATCCCCATCAGAATCTGTAATGATAATAGCCACAGGACTTTGTTCGATGGCTTTATTGAGAGTCCGAATCTGTTTTTCTCCCTTTCTACGTTCCGTGATGTCACGGATAATACCTCCGATGCCTTTGGTACCACTATTTTGAAACAAGGAGAACTTTGTTGTTTCAAAAATGCGACCACCCAATTGTTCTTCAACAGTAAAGGGAATTACTGAATCCAGCGCTCTCAGGTCAGACGACTTGCAAGGATTAATGTAAGAATTTTCGGCCAGCATCTCATCGGTTTTTCCAATAAGTTCCTCCTTCGGTTTATCAAAGAAGTTTGCCAAAGAGTTATTTGCAATCAGATAGCGGAACTGATCGTCTTTCACAAACATCATATCCAGATTGGCATCAAAAAACACTTTATGCAGTTCTTCGCTCTTCCTCAATGCAATCTCCAACTGCTTACGTTGAGTTACTTCTCTCTGAACTCCAAAGTGTCCTGTAATCCTTTTTTCCGAATCGTATATGCAAATGTAGTCTCCCTCAATGAACATTTGCGAACCATCAAATCTTCTTTCATCTGTTTCAGTATGAAGCTTACCAGTATCAAAGAAATTTCGCCATACACGCTTCCCTTCCTTAATATCATGCGCAAAAAGATCGTTGGGCGTCCGATTTAAGATCTGTTCTCTTGTTGCTTTATACTGTTCAAGCATTGCATCATTTACTTTTGTTATCCGATGATGCGAGAATATATATTCGAGCGTATTATCTTTATCAACCGTATCATTCCATTCAACTGGTTCATCCAGCATCATGAAGAAAAAGCCATCTAAGGATTGAGAGAAAAACAGATTTAGCTTGGCTTCACTTTCTTTGAGAGCTTCCCGGGCTTTCTTCTGCTGTGTAATGTCCTGAATGGTACCAAAGAGAATTCTTTGTTCCTTATCAAAATAAGAGAGAGAATGAATCTCCTTTATTTCTCCGGTATCAGGCAACTTTATTTTGAACTCAAGATCATATGGGATATCATCTTCGATCAACCGTTTGAAAGAGGAATCGAGTATCGGACGGTATTCCGGAAGTGGAATTCTCTTTATATAATTGTAATCGAACTCTTCTCCTTTGATCCCATAAATTGCCTGGGCACCTTCAGAGCTTTTGACCTTTTGAGTATCAAGATGTATCTCCCAGTTGCCTGATTTGGAAGCAAGTTCAGCTCTCTTTAAGCGAGACAGACCTTCTTCAATTACACGTTGTGAGTTCCGTTCTTTGGTTTGATCACGAAAAACAAACACGACTCCTACAATTTCTTCTTTTTCGTTTCTAATAGGTGACCCACTAACGGCAATAGGGAGTTGAGTTCCATCCTTTGCTATGAGCAAGGTATGGTTGGCAAGCCCTACAATAATCCCCTCTCTCAAAACGATTTCAACCGGATTTTCAACGACCTTCAGTGTAACCTCGTTAATGATATTGAAGGCCTTAGTAATAGGCACCCCTTTCGCTTCGCATTCATTCCAACCGGTCAGTTCTTCAGCTACAGGGTTCAACTGTTGGACAGCCCCGTGAATATCAGTCGTTATTACACCATCACCAATGCTGTATAATGTGGTGCGAAACATCTCTTCATTTAGTTTCAATGCTTCTATTGCCTGCATGCGTTCAGAGATTGTATCTGAGTTTTCAGACAATTGCAGAATCTCATTTTTCAATTTAAGTTCAGCAATTTGATTTTCAAGTTCCTGATAGGTCGGTTTCTCTTTTTCCATGCCACAATTATTATTCAGATCGTTTTTCAGATCAGGAGTTTTCTACTTCATTAGGTTTTAAGTCTATCATTATGATAAACGGGGTAATTGACCTGACAAATATATTAAATCGTTTGCAAAAGCAACAATAATTGTCCAAAAAAGTACTACAAGTCAATCTATTAATTATTGTGACGTATCCATCGTCACAGAGTTTATTTAATCGTGTAGGTCACCTTACCGCTTAATGCTTGGTTATTGATTTTCAACCTGATCCGCCACAGTTCCGGCTTCCATGAAGTCAGCAAACGAGCATCTGTGATATCCATGTGTTCAATGACAGGAGTAAGGGATTTGTCAAAGAGAAGCATCCTCTCCCCATCCGTCGTTTTCAAAGTAATACCTTTACCCGTAATGGCTGGTTCGCAGCAAGTCATGAGCATAATCTCTGTGGGTGCCTTGTACTCTTTTATCCGGTAGTTTTCAGTGATGGTAATCTGCTTGTTCTTGCTGAAGGTGAATGTGCGTTTCCAACTCTCCACACCTGCTTCTTCGGGATATGCACCGGCAATATCCAAACTGAAAGTCACTTGTTTGCCGCTGTTCTTATAGGC
>DATCIB010000136.1:0-6772 GCA_036508045.1 Bacteroidales bacterium | reverse complement strand
TGTTGTTGCGCAACAAGACTGGCACTTTATCCTCTTGTGTCGGCTCCTGACTGTGGTAGTAGATTGCTTTCTGGTCGAGCAGACTGATTAGCCCTTGTTCTTTTACCACGGGCACCCAGCCTTCGAGAAGCTGCACTTTCTGTTCGGCAGTAGCCTCTGAGTTGAGTTTGACGGTGTCAAAGGTGATGGAATTATGCAAGTCGACAGCCGCATGTTTCAAGTCCTCAAGGTCATTGAATGCCGCATGATTGATAGCCTTCTGAAGTCGCTCAGCTTGATAATGTAATTCGCGTTTCTCTTTCTGCAGTTCGGAGTAGGAGCTGTCCGGCAGCCGCTGTTTGTCGGCGGTGATCTCATCGTTGAGCGGACCTCTGGTCACTGTCACGAAGTAGATCATCGACTCGGCCCTGCCAATGACAATGGCATTAAACTCCTTGCCCCATTCTTCCCGGTAATTACGCTCCGCGCAGGAATAGAATGTGATCAGATAACCTGCGGCTTTCAGCTTGTGCAGCAGATCGATATTGAAGTCGCCCCATACCTCCATCTTCTCAATCTCTTTGTTGAGTAGCTGGATGGAAGCCTGTGTCTTTTCCACGGAGAGCTTCAACTCTTCGAGGTGCGTCAGCCGCTTCATCCCATCCGTACAGTTGCAGGTGCCGGCAAGTCGCGTCTCCTTTTCATCCGGGGTTTCTTTTCGGACGTTCGACTTCTTATTCTCTTTCAGACGGGCATCCAAAAAATTGACCGCGGTATCCATTCGTTTGGCTTCATCCATGGCTTTCCCCAGCGCACTGTCATCAGCTATTGCACCGTTCTGTGTCTCTATCACATGGACAACGCCCAGCGCGCGGATCTCCTCCAGGAAGGTGTCATATTCCTTGTGATAGACAAGGAACGAATATTTCTTCATTTTCTCAATCATACTCTTTCCTCCTCTGATTGTTGACGTTCAAGATGAGAACGCATGATCTTCTGGGAGGACTTGGAGAGGTTCTCCTCATCTTCCATGAATCGCTTTATCTTTAGTATCGCATCCTGGTATCCGGGTATTTGTACTTTCTCAAACAAATTGACTTTCTGTGTCGTCTTCTTGCGGGCATGCTCCAGGAGTCCCAGTTTGAGGATGCTGAATTCCCGTGTGATGCCGGTCTCTGCAAGTTCCTGAAGCAGGAAGATGCCATCGGTGTACCACTTAGGGGAGTTGAACAGACTGAATTGCCGTACTTCAAAATCAATATTCTTCAGTACAGGCACACGCACACCGGCCACCTTCTTCACATCCAGTACCACATCCTTGACAGTGACCAGGGTTGGATCAAACTCGTTCCACAAGGCCGCCATGGTGTCATAATCCTTGATCTGCTCTTCCAGACACAGTTCCAATCGGTCCACCTCTTCCTTGGAGCGTTTTACTTCCATACGCAGGGCACTCTCCTTATTTTTGATGGTAGGGAGGGCACGCACACGTATCTTCAGCTGTTTCTCCAGATTCTGAAGTGATGTCTTATTATATTGGAAACTTATCATCTTTTGATTCTTTTCTTTTTATTCTTTCCAGTACTTCTCGATCAAAGAGTTCTTGATGTTCACCTCTTCCGGACGGAAATGGGTGGACAGTAGGCTCCATGTCTTGTCGAGCATCTCCGTCGTATCAATATTTACATCAATGGCGAGTATCTGTCGGGAATAGTCTTTCGCAAATGCCAGCGCACGTTCGTCATAATGCGTCAGGTCGAAGCCATTTTCCTGTTTGGTCTTCGCGTTGGCAGCATCGGCATAGAGTCGTACCGCCGCATTCATCACCTGTGGATGATCTTCACGTGTCTTCTTGCCAATAACCAACTGTTTCAGACGGGAAAGTGAGCGGAACGGGTCGATGATTACCTTACCCACGTCACTGTCGCGGCGCAGATAAAGCTGTCCCTCGGTGATATATCCGGTATTGTCGGGCACCGCATGGGTGATATCGCCACCCGAAAGGGTAGTCACCGCAATGATGGTAATTGAACCACCTGTAGGGAACTGTACCGCCTTTTCATAGATCTTGGCAAGGTCTGAATATAAAGAACCCGGCATAGAGTCTTTGGAAGGAATCTGATCCATACGGTTGGACACGATGGAAAGAGCATCGGCATAGGAGGACATATCCGTCAGCAGCACCAGCACTTTCTCGTTCTTCTCGACTGCAAAATACTCTGCGGCAGTGAGCGCCATATCGGGAATCAGCAATCGTTCTACCGGAGGGTTCTCTGCCGTATTGACAAAACTGACGATACGGTCGAGCGCTCCCGCGTTGCTGAACACATTCTTGAAATAGAGATAATCATCGTTTGCCAGACCCATACCACCGAGGATAATCTTGTCTGTCTTTGCCCGTAAAGCCACGTTTGCCATCACCACATTATAGGGTTGATCGGGGTCTGCAAAGAAAGGAATCTTCTGTCCCGACACCAGCGTATTGTTCAGGTCAATACCTGCAATACCCGTTGCAATAATTTCGGACGGTTGTTCTCTTCGCACCGGGTTGACAGACGGACCACCGATCTCCACCTCTTTACCTTCAGGCACAGGCCCCCCGTCAATCGGTTCGCCGAACGCGTTAAAGAAGCGACCTGCCAGTTGCTCACCGACTTTGAGTGTCGGAGCTTTCCCCAGAAACACCACTTCGGCATTGGTCGGAATACCTTCCGTACCACTAAATACCTGAAGTGTGATGTTGTCGCCGATGATCTTCACGACCTGAGCCAGTCTGCCATTTACGGTAGCCAGCTCATCATAACCCACTTCCCTGGCTTTGAGCGAACAAGTGGCCTTGGTGATCTGGGTGATTTGGGTATATATCTTTTGAAATGCTTTTGTTGCCATTGTAATACTGATTAGAGGATGTTATGCAGTTTTTCTTTCATTCACGAGCATGTTCAACTGTTTCTCGTAGCCATGATACTCCTCTGACTGAAACACTGCGTAGTTCATCTGTTTCATCAGGTTGATCATCTTCTTGAAATAGTCCATCACCTCATTGAAGTTCGCAAACTTAAATTCCATGCGGCAGAGTCCGGTCACATTGTCCATGATATTCTTCTGACGATCAATAGGTGTCACCGAATCAATATCATCAAAAGCATCTTGCTGCAGGAGCACAAAGTCGATCAGTTCGGATTTCCAGAAAGTGATGTGGTAATCCAGTGGCACTCCGTCATCACCCAGGATATTGATCTGTTCAGAGATCTCCTTTCCCCGTTGCATGCGTGTCTTGATCTCGTTCACATTGTCAATCCAATCCGGTGAGATCCGTTGACTGATATACTCCATAAACTCCGGATATTCGAGATACTTCGAATACGAGTCGATAGGATTCACAGCCGGATAACGTTTCTTATCGGCGCGCTCCTGTTCGAGGGCATAGAAGCAACGAGCCACCTTCTTGGTGTTTTCCGTTACCGGCTCCTTCAGGTTACCTCCCGCAGGAGATACCGTACCTATAAAAGTGATTGAACCAGTATTCTTATTGTTCAGAATCACATAGCCGGCACGACCATAGAAGTTGGAGATGATCGCGGACAAGTCCATCGGGAATGCATCCGGTCCGGGAAGTTCTTCCAAACGGTTGGACTGTTCGCGCAGTGCCTGCGCCCAACGAGAAGTGGAGTCTGCCATCAGCAGTACTTTCAGTCCCATGGAGCGATAATATTCTGAGATGGTCATAGCAGTGTACACAGACGCTTCACGTGCAGCAACCGGCATATTAGAGGTATTGGCAATGATGATGGTACGCTCCATGAGTTTGCGACCGGTATGCGAATCCACAAGATGAGGAAACTCGGTAAAGATCTCCACCACCTCGTTGGCACGTTCACCGCAAGCCGCCATGACCACGATATCAGCCTCCGCCTGTTTGGAGATCGCATGTTGCAGCACGGTCTTTCCGGTACCGAAAGCACCCGGGATAAATCCGGTACCACCTTCCACGATGGGGTTAGCCGTATCAATCACGCGCACACCTGTCTCCAGTAGCTTGAAAGGTCTTGGTTTCTCCCGATAGGCCATTACGGACTTCTTTACCGGCCAGCGTTGCACCATCGTTATCGGCAACTCTTTGTTTTCTTCATCGGTAACCACTGCTACTGTCTCATTGACAGTATAGTGTCCGGCAGGAATGATGCTTTTAATCGTATAACTTCCCGTCATCTTGAAAGGAACCATGATCTTGTGCGGCTGGAAGTTTTCATCCACCTGACCCAGCCAGTCGCCGGCAGTCACTATGTCGCCCACCTTCGCCAATGGCAGGAAGTCCCATAGTTTCTCTTCATCCAGCGGATAGGTATATTGCCCCCTTTTGAGGAAGATCCCCTCCATCTTGTCCAGGTCATTTTGAAGTCCGTCCAGGTTGCGCGACAACAGTCCGGGACCCAATACCACTTCGAGCATGTGTCCTGCAAACTCCACTTCAGCACCAACCCTCAGTCCGCGGGTACTTTCAAATACCTGCACATAGACATCTTTGCCAATGATCTTAATTACCTCTGCCATCAACCGGGTCCCTTCAGTAGTGATGTAGCAAATCTCATTTTGAGAGATCGGATCATCCACTCCGACAATAACCAGATTGGAGATAATTCCTTTAACAGTACCTTTCGTTGCCATTTATATCGTATAATTATGTTATTAAAAGTCCTCAGGAAGTTTCACCTCTTTCTTCAGCTGTTCGATAATCGAACGGAAGATTGCTTCCCCTTTTTCTGCACTCATACTTGTCCACCGTTCAATCATATCCAGCTTGATGAGGTATGCAAACACCTGTTCGATGGTAAAGACATGAAAGAAAGCATGCTCCTCCAGCCATTTCCAGCGAAACGCATCCAGCTTCTGTTCGCGGAGATACAAGTCCTTCTCTTCTGTGATGCGCAGTATTGTCTCCAGATATTCAAGCAATCCGACCAGTCCCATATCACGTTGTCCCGACTGTCTGATAGCCTCAGAGATATCAGAAGTGCCGAGTATGGCAGATAAAGGATCACGGTTGAGCTTGCGGCAAGCAACGGCAGCCAGAATATTATTTATATTCAGGTTCATTTCAAACCACTGATTTATAAACTTATTGGAGGATTGTCCTGCATGTTCGTAGTAGAGCGATGCCAGCTGATCTTCCCAGGAGAGGGAATCATTCAGAGGCTTGTCTTCCAGAAAGGCGGTGACAAAGGTAAAGAAATAGGAGGGGAAACGCTTGTCCACCGGATTTTCAATCTCCTTGACCAGCTGGATCAGTTCGCTCAGTTCATCCCTGGTGAACGTCCCTCTTACATCCATCAGAGCTTCGGGATCTTTCAGCAGACGGAGCAGATTGATGTTGTCATAGTGCAGAAAGAAGAGATAAACCAGTGCCTTGTCTTGCACGGACAACACCTCATCCAGCTCCACCTTGAAATCGCTCACCGTGTAGCTAACCTTTTTATCTTCCAGACTAATCTCCGGCAAACCGGCAATCAGGCAATAATATGCGCCCATAGCTTCCGGTTAAAAGAGCATTTCCACTAACTGCGGACGGAGGAACTCTTTGAAGTAGTTCGCAAACTCCTCTTCTCCGAAACTTATCTTGTAGGACCCATCGGCAGGAGTCAGCACAAACGCAGTCTTTATTCCATTGACCTGTTCGATTTTAAACCCTTTACTGAGCAGTCCTTTGGCATTCGCCTCGGCATATTTCCGGAGCGCTTCGGCATCTTTCACCTGGATGGTAAACTCTTCCTTGCCTGCAAACCCCTCCGTCAACTGAAGAATCAGTTTCTGTATGAAGTCCTTCTCCGCGAAAGCAGCTTTCACCGAAGAGGTGACTATTTCGCCTGTGATGATATTTGTGATTTCACTTTTGAGCGCGTCCACACTCTGGCGGGCGAAAAGCTTCAGTTCAGCTTCTGTGTTATTCTTTAGTTCCTGTGCGTTTTTCTTTGCGTCAGCAATGATCTGATCCGCCTGCTTGTTTGCTTCAGCAAGCATCTTCTTCTCTGTTTCCTTCGCTTCGTTTACTATGCGTTGAGCTTCCTCTTTTCCTTTTTCTACTCCTTCGTTGTAGATCTTTTCAGTAAGCTCCTGAATCTTGTTATCCATATCCCGGTATGTAATTTATGATTATATCTAAAGTCTTTTTCCGCAATCAGGCAGAACTTTGATTTTTTGCCTAATTGGCGCCAAATATAGTCAATCCGTTGAGAGATGGGCATAAAAGGATATTCTTTTATGTGCTAAACTTTCACAACAAAAGCCAAAGAAGTTAACGGCCCTGACTTACTCCGTTTTTTGCACATAGATTTGTCCTGACTCATAGCGAATTACCTTGACAGGAGTACCTTTATCTATATATCCGACGATTGAAATAGCATCGTAGGAAATGCTGTCAACAATCACTTTGCCGGAGGGACGAAGCATCGTTTTGGCTACTCCTTCCTTGCCAATCAGTGAAAACTCTTTTTGATTGACCGACAGATATCCCTCAGAAATCTCCTGAGTCTTAGTCAGTGCAAGGAACCGGAAGATACCATGACCAATCTTGTGGGTCAGGTAAATCATCAGGGCAAACCCGGCAAAGATTCCGACCACCACGGTAAGCACCGAACGGTTGAGCTCTGCCGTATTCACATGGTCAAAGTTAAACAAGTCATTGTCCAGCATGCTAAGGATCAATCCGGCTGCGACGCAGATAATACCCGAGACTCCCGCGATGCCAAAGCCGGGAATCACGAAGATCTCCATCGCCAGGAGTATCAATCCGATG
>DATCIB010000135.1:0-6813 GCA_036508045.1 Bacteroidales bacterium | reverse complement strand
TTTGCCACCTATGGTATGAGCCGTTACTATGCTTCGAAGGTGGTGCTGGTCAAGTGCAAAGTGACAAGACAAGAAGTGGCAGGTACCGGTCAAGAGATGGCGAAACTTGGTGTGGCACTGATTGCCGCACAACTGCTGGGGCAGCTGGTCACCTATCTGATCAATTCCTATATAAGTACGACGGGGAGTCTGGAAGATGTAGGTTTCTTTCAGGCAGGAATGGGGATGACGTATCATGCTGTCGCCATGATCTTTGTGGCAATGGCTGCCGATTATTACCCCCGTCTTGCCGCAGTGTCCAATGATCTGAAACAGATGAATGAGACGGTAAACCGTCAGGGCGAAATTGTACTTTTGATCGCATTCCCTATTCTGCTTTTCATGATGGTGTTTGCTCCGTTACTGATACAGATCCTGCTTGCCTCTGAGTTTATGGTCATCTCGTCTTTTATCCGCTTACTTTGTTTTGGCATGCTGCTCAAAACCATTTCCTATGCGATGGGGTATATCTCTTTTGCAAAAGGAGATAGGAAGACCTACTTATGGCTGGAAGGTGGTTTGAGTAATTTCCTTCAGTTGTCACTGAATATCCTCGGATATACGCTTTACGGATTAAAAGGTCTTGCAGTCTCTTTTGTCAGCATCTATCTGATATACATTGTAGTTCTGACGATAGTAGTCATCCGCAGATATGGTTTCTCCTTTTCGCATGCCTATCTCATGATGATTGGACGCACTGTCATCTTTACTGTCATAACTCTGGCTGTATGCACCTGGTGCTCTGCCACAGTTGTATATATGGCAGGAAGCGTTCTTTTTGCTTTGGCAGCAGGTTATTCGCTTTACGAACTGAACAGAAGAATCGCTCTTATAGCATTTCTGAAGAAATTTCGAAACGGATCAGGTCAGGCATAAAAGTGATCTCTTCTTCTGAGATCCCGTTTGCCAGTAAGATCGGGATATCCTGCTGAAAAAGTTGGAAATAATCTTCCTGGTCTGTCGAAAGTTCGGCTCCCAGCGCATAGAGTGAAATCGCTTTCTTTATATTACCTGTGAGCCAATAGACATGTCCGGCATTCAGGTAATCCACTGCTTCAGGTTTGTTCCAAAGTATCTTTTCATGAAACTTAAGTGATTCCGGCAGTTTGCCACTCAAAAAGTAGCACCAGGCAATCGGACGCCATGCTTTATGACTTGTTGTGTCCAGGTACTCAATCTTATGGAAGGAACGCAATGCCTCTTCATAGTTCTTTTGTTCGAGATAACAATATCCTTTGAGAGATTCAATGCTGAGATTATCCGGTTTCAGAACCTCGGTTTTCTCTGCATACTCAATCGCTTTGTCATATATCTTCAACTGGCGATAGCAACCGGCTATCTTACGTAATGTCCAAACATTCTTTCCGTCCAGCAGTTCGGCATGCAGATAAGCTGACAGCGCTTTGTCTTTTTCTCCCAGTTCTTGCAGGCAAAAGCCTTTTTGCTGATAGAGCTGCGAGTCGTCTTGTCCACTTTTGACCCGTAAATTGAAGATATCCAGCGACTCTTTGAACAGGTTTTTATTGAAATAAAAAGCACCGATCTTTTCCAGACTTTCCGTATTTGCCAACAGGGCGACAATGAGTGGTGAACGGTGCAGTTCAAGTACATTGTTGAAAATACTATTGAAATCATCCCTTCTCGGATGAAATTTGTAGAAACGGAACAAATCCTGAATGTATTCCCGGGCAATGATCTCTCCTTTTCCATCTCTACTCGATTTTCGGTCCTCTTCTTCTATCTTATTCATTTCATCCACGTCGGCACGGAAATTGGTAGTAATCCTTGAGACGACCTCTTTGGGCATGGTTTTCAAGTTAAGACAGAAGGAATACTTATCGGAGTTGCAGATAAAAGAAGATTGATGAAGAGCCTTCAGATAATTGGTTTTTGCTTCCTGATTACTATCAATCACAGTACTCAGTACGCTGTGCTCTGTGTCAAATGGAAGAAACCAGTTTGCAGACTCATGAAAGAAAGGAAAGTTCTTTAGCGTGGCAAAGGCAGACAACATGATATCGGCTCCTTCTTGTTGCAGATCGTTGATCTCATGCATCTTCTTTTCAATTTTAGACTGATCGATAAACTCTTTCCATTCAGGGTTCTTATCCAGGAGCGTGGGATCACTCATGATATCTCTCAGAGGAATCTTTGAATCCATCTTCTTTTGAAGATTATTTAAATTGCCGATGATATCCTCTTCCATCTTCTTGGAGATACTTTCAGACTCAAAAGAACGGATCAGCAGCATCAGGACAGTGAAAAACTCCTGTTGAAAGCCGGGGAGGTCTTTCAGTAAAGAGATACGGCTGATAAGACCCGGGTTTAGACTGATCTGTAGTTCTTGTTGCTTGATGAGAATGACAATTCCGGTCAGAGCTCGCCAGTGAACTTCCGATCCCCCATGTTCATAGGCATCCATCAATGTCAGCATCTCATCTTCTCTGAAATGTTGAAGGAGGTGGAGTGTCAAAGCTGAAACCAGACTGCCTGAGATCTCAAAGTCCACCGTTTCCTTGTTTGTGCCAAACAGCCAAATCTTATAAAAGAGTTTGGTGACCGTCTCTTCCATCTCTTGCTTCATCTCTTTTTGAATATCAGCAGGTGAGTCAGGTTTCAGTATCTCGAGTTTGTCTTTGCAGGAGCTGTAATATTCCTGTAGGATGAGGATGGATTCATGTTTCAGAGAGGCCTTTGATCTCCGTTTCTCAAAGTAGAGTTTGTACGATGAACTCTGAACAGCCATTTCATAGGCTTCGATGGCTACTTGCGCAAGTGTATATTGGAGTTTCTGAAACAGTTTCTCACGATCTGAGTCTTCTTTTCCTTCCACGAGATATTTTAAAAGAAAACGGTAGGTTGTTTCAGCTTCGGAAAGAGACTCATCTATCTCAAAGGTCGAGTTCTTGTATATCAGTTTACGGATGCCATCCATAGCCGGTTTAAGCGATTTGCGTTCGATATCCTTCAGCACTTTTTCGTACAGTTCTTCTGCTTTCTTTAATTCCATTTTATATGTTTGTTTGATAGAGCTCCTATAACTATGCAAAAATACAAAAGTCTTTCAATTCAGCTTCCTTTTTTTTGCTCTTTCGAACCGAATCTCTATCTTTGCCTCATGTAAATCATACCGCATGAAAAAGATAAATTGTTTTTTACCCTTAGCAACCGTTAGTTCTTCTCAGTCGACAATGGATGAATTGCGTAACAGTGAGGTTGTTGGAGATATCGTGATAATGAGTTCCGGCTATCCGGGAGATGCTCTTCCTGAAGGATACACGCTGCTAACCAGTGGTTTGCCAAACAACTCAGAGACGCTTCTTTCCATTATAGGGAATACTCAGACAGAATATACACTTTTATATACAAAGAATGCTCCATTCAAATTAGGATTGTTTGCCTTGCAACGATTCCTGGATGTGATGGATTCAACGCAGGCACCCATGGCCTATTCCGATTATTATCACGTGGACCGGAGCAACGAACGTACTGCCATACCATTGATTGAATGTGATTCGTGGTTTGTGCGCGATGATTTTAATTTCGGGCCGTTGCTTATTTTCCGTACGTCTGCCTTGGAATGTGCGCTTCATGGAATACCTTCATTGAAATATTCCGCTCTCTATCGCACCTTGTTATTGCTTTCTTTGAACAAACCTCTCTTGCATATTCCTGAATATCTTTATTCAGAGATGGAAGAGGATATTCCTTCCTCCAGAGAAAAGCAGTTTGACTATGTTAATCCGAAGAATCGGGAAGTGCAGGTGGAAATGGAACAGTCTTTCCTGGAGTGTCTGAAACAAAAAGGAGCATGGCTGGCTCCTCGATTCAAGGAGATAAACTTGACCGAAGGCTCTTTTGAATATGAGGCATCCGTAATCATTCCGGTCCGTAACAGGAAAGAAACAATTAAAGATGCAATCGAGTCTGTGCTCAAGCAGAAAACGAAGTTCCCCTTCAACCTTATTATAATAGATAACCACTCCACGGATGGCACGTCAGAAATCATTGCTTCTTATGCCAATGATTCTCGTGTGGTTCATCTGATTCCGGAGCGCACGGATCTTTGTATTGGCGGATGCTGGAATTATGGCGTTAATGATGCTCATTGCGGGCGATTTGCAGTGCAATTGGACAGTGACGACATGTATTTTGACGAACATTCTTTGCGGATAATGGTGGAGGCTTTTTATTACCAGAAATGTGCCATGGTTGTTGGGACTTACCTCATGACAGACTTTTATCTGAAAGAGATCCCTCCGGGAGTCATCGATCATTCTGAGTGGACGAAAGATAATGGAAGAAACAATCTCTTGCGTGTCAATGGTCTGGGTGCTCCACGTGCATACTTCACTCCTCTGCTTCGTCGCTTCCGGTTGCCGGATACCAGTTATGGAGAAGATTATGCCGTGGGACTGCGTATCAGTCGGGAATATCGTATTGGACGTGTCTATGATGTGGTCTATTGCTGCCGCCGCTGGGGAAAGAATACGGACTCTTCACTGAGCATCGAACAAATAAATAAACATAACCGGTACAAAGATGCTATCCGCCGGATGGAGATAGAGGCTCGTATCCAACTGAATAGGAGATGACCTCGATTACTTCGCAAATTACATCTTTCTGGCACTCTCAGAATGAACATTGGCCTTTCCTTCGTGAACATGTGGAAGCATTGGATCAACTGGAATTTTCATTTATTTCTTTTCAAGACTTTTCTATCAGGATTCAATTCAATCCGGCAAGAATCATTTCTTCCGGTGCTAAAGTAGATAAGGCTTCTCTGGAGAAAAGACCTTGTTTTCTTTGTGTATCCAACAGACCTGCCGAACAGGAGATTCTGGATATTCTTCCGGGGTATGATGTGCTGTGTAATCCATTTCCTATCTTTCATGGTCATCTGACTATTCCATCCAAAAGCCATCAACTTCAGACTATTCAAGGGAAAATAGGAGATATGCTGCATTTGTGCGAGTTGCTGTCTGATTATGAGGTCTTTTATAACGGTCCGGAGTGCGGCGCTTCCGCACCGGACCATTTTCACTTTCAGGCGGCTCCGTCCAAAGTGATGCCACTGTTTGACGATCTCGATAATCCGGCACTGACCGGACCGCTTTATTCTTCTGACACATTGAAGGTTTGTTACTGCCCAAATTATCTAAGAAGTGCTATCCTATTGGAAGCCGTCAATCCTCAATCGATTGTTGAGGCCTTTCAGCTGTATTACAACCTGCAGGCCGCAGTTCAGCCTACACATATCGAACCGATGTTCAATCTGATTGCCCGTTACCAATCTGGTGTGCATTCTCTTGTCATTTTCCCCCGTAAAGCGCACAGACCTTCTTATTACTTTGAAACAGGAGAACAGCAAATACTCCTAAGCCCGGGAGCTGTGGATATGGGAGGCTTGCTTGTAGTATCGCGAAAAGAAGATCTGTCAAGAATCACTTCGGACGTTGTCAGAAGCATGTTTGATGAAATATCTTTGAATGACTTCTCTCTGCTGCACGCATTCAGAGATATGGTCTTGCGGGATAAGATTTAATCTAATATATTTTCCTGCACAATTCTTTCTTCACTTTGATAATCATTAGTTTGGCAATAGACACGCGAAAGAATGAAATCCGTGGTTACGTTGTGCGTGCATGTCTATCATCCGGAGGATCTATCGGAGACTGGTTGTCCAAAAGAGAGAGGTCTCTTGTCTGGTGCCAGACAAGAGACCTCTCGGATAAAAGAATGACTCTTCTTTTACTTTAAAGGTTCGATACGGAATGAATAACTAAATGTAGTATCCGTAGGAAGCTCATATTCTTTGATTGGACCAGGGCCGCAGCTGCCATTACCGATGCCACGTTGATTACAATCGAGATTCAATATTGTCTGTTGCAGACGGTTATCCTTCAACTCGAAGCCATGTTTCATGTCATTCCATAATTGATTGTCCGTAAAGTGCAGGGCAGTGAAGCTCAACTTATCTTTGGATGTGATTTTGAATCCTTTGTTTACTGAGTTACTGATCGCAACCCATCGTATATCCTCCCTGTTACCCATGGATTCGCTTCGTACATAAGACTCTTCCATACCGGTCACTGTAGTCTTATATTGTCCAAAGTAACTGCTGGTCTTTCTGTCCCAATAGTTTTCGTGAGGACCTTCACCATAGTATTCTACCTGTTCCATGCCTGGCATCAGACTCAAAGTGAGTCCAAAGCGAGGCACACGGTATGCGTTTGCCGGACTCTTGAAATTCGTGGTTACATCCATTGTGCCGTTGCCATAGATGCAGTAATTTACAGTGTATGGGTACACACCGTTACGTTCGCCAACAATCGTGGCCTCCATCTCGGTATTTACAATCACATAGCCTTCAAAGCTACTAGATACAGAGAAGCCTTTCAAGGCAACAGTTGTTTCCTTGTAGCCTCGTTTGTCATTATTGATAGAGCGATACCAGCTGAATGTCGGACCTTCACTCTTGAAGATCATCTCTGTATTATTGTAGACCAATGAGGTAAGAATACCAGTCTGGCGGTTGAAAGTAGCACTATAGCCTTCACCTTTGACAGTTGTCATGTCATTGGCAGTAGAAACCTGAGGTTTAGCTGACTTTTCAGATACAACAATTGGTTGTACCAGCTGAGGTCTTTCATTCATCGCCATTTGTTCGTCGGCTACCACATGTCCGGCTTTTGCCCAAACGGTGTTGTTTTTAAGACTGAAAGAGACATTCAGGAAATATTCAGAACCCTTATCCATGGTAACATTTACCGG
>DATCIB010000134.1:0-2474 GCA_036508045.1 Bacteroidales bacterium | reverse complement strand
CTCTTCAAGCGAGGTGTTTATATAGTGCTTTGCGATCATTCTGTTTTCCGGAACAGTGATTCCGAGAAATAAGTCCCCTTCGCCATATTGACCTTTCCCTGTCTTGAAAAACCAACTTAAGATTTTGGCTTTTTCCTCACTGCCGATCTCTATCAGAGATTCCTTTATCTGTTTAGCTGTATGCATCTGCTTCTTTCTAGGATTAATTGACTCTGAATACAGGCTCTTTTCCGTCAAAAAAGTTGATGATATTTTGAGAGGCGATGACGCTCATTTCGTGGCGCACTTCAAAGGTTTGTGTTCCGGTATGCGGATTTAGCACAACATTATCCAACGTTAATAGGTCGGGACTAATCTTCTCACCAAATTCATACACGTCAAGTCCGGCTCCCCAGATTCGTTTTTCTTTCAATGTCTTTATCAGCGCTTCCTCGTCAATTAGCGGTCCGCGTGCCGTGTTGATTAATATAGCTCTCTTCTTCATCATGCCAAACTCGCGTTCACCGATTAAATGGAAAGTATCGGGTGATGATGGTGCATTCAGAGAGATGCAGTCTGATGTTGTAATGAGTTCGTCAAACGGGAGCCATGTTGCAAGGTAAAATAGCTCTTCATCCAGGGGAAGTCTTGTCCGGTTATTGTAGACAATATTCATCCCGCAAGCTCTGGCTCTCAAAGCTAAGGCTTTGCCTATTCTTCCCATTCCGATAATCCCGAGTGTCTTTCCATAGATAGAGATCCCGAGATTTTCCAGAAGTCCCCATTTCAAACCATTCGGTGTCCGGAGCTTACGGTCACATAAAGCGATATTACGCGAAACGGCAAGTAAAAGCCCTAACGCTTGGTCAGCAGTCGGCTCGGTAACCGGTTCGGGGGTATTTGTTACTTGAATCCCTTTTTCAGTGCAATAGTCCACATCTACATTGTCATAACCTACTGCATAGTTGGATACTATTTTCAGACGGGAGGCTTTATCAATTAAAGCTTTCGTCACTTTGAAGTCAAACATAGAAAGCAAAGCATCATAGTCTTGAATTACCTCCATCACTTCTTCCTCTGTAAACGATTGTCCTTTGGAAAATGTAACATCAAAATCTTTTAGTAGTTCTGAATAGCCTTCTATTGGCATTTTGTATGTTACAAGTACTTTCTTCTTCATTGGATTGGTTTCTATTTTGGGCGCAAAATTATCAAAAATAGATGAGTTTAAGAGTGATTAATGGAACATTCTTGCTATTTTTGTCCGTTATGCGTGAGTTACAAGTTTGCGATCCAATCAAATCAAATCAGAGGGAATGGTACTAAACTACATTTGGATAGGTTTTTTCATTATAGCATTTGCAGTAGCAACAGTAAAGATGCTTGTTTTCGGCGACCTTCAGATCTTCACAACCATGATGAATGGGACATTTGAGTCGGCAAAGACCGCTTTTGAAATTTCTCTGGGACTAACAGGAGTGCTTTCCATGTGGTTGGGAATTATGAAGATCGGAGAGAGAGGAGGGCTTATCAATGCGATGTCTCGCTTTGTCTATCCATTATTTTCGCGTTTGTTTCCCGAAATTCCGAAAGGACATCCTGCCAGTGGTTCCATGTTTATGAACTTCTCGGCAAATATGCTTGGTCTTGATAATGCGGCTACTCCCCTTGGACTGAAAGCGATGAAAGAACTTCAAGAACTGAATCCTGACAAGACAAGGGCTTCAAATCCCATGATTATGTTCCTGGTAATCAACACATCCGGATTAACATTGATACCTATCAGTATTATGGTGTATCGTGCTCAATTGGGCGCTGCAAATCCATCGGATGTTTTCTTGCCAATTCTAATTGCAACTTTTTGTTCCACTTTAGTGGGTATTCTTTCTGTTTGTATATATCAGCGCATCCGTATTTGGGATAAAGTTATACTCTCTACATTTGGAGGGTTATCATTATTTATTGTTGGATTGTTGTTTCTTGTTAAGAGTTTGCCTGAGCCAACGGTTTCTCTTTACTCCAGCGCGATCTCAAATTTCCTGCTTTTTTCCATTATCATTGGTTTTATTGCTTCTGGTATTAGAAAGAAAATTAATGTGTATGATGCATTTATAGAAGGAGCTAAAGAAGGTTTCCATACAGCAGTTACTGTTATACCCTATCTGGTCGCCATTTTAGTTAGCATTGGTGTCTTTCGGGCTTCAGGCGCTATGGATTATGTCGTTGACTCAATTGGTCTTCTTTTTCAATCATTAGGGTTAAACAGCGATTTTGTACCGGCCCTTCCTACTGCTTTTATGAAGCCATTGAGTGGTAGTGGAGCAAGAGGCATGATGGTCGATGCGATGACAAGGTATGGTGCTGATTCTTTCGTAGGACACCTTTCCTGCTTGTTTCAAGGAGCTTCAGATACTACCTTTTATATTCTTGCTCTTTATTTCGGTAGCGTTGGAGTCAAACAAACCCGCTATTCAGTCGGTTGTGGATTGCTGGCA
>DATCIB010000133.1:0-5810 GCA_036508045.1 Bacteroidales bacterium | reverse complement strand
ATCAGGCGACAAAGGATTTTCATTTATGCTTTTTTGTGGAAAGACTCAAACGCATCAATGATGCCATTTACTTCGTTTTGGAAGTCTTCCTTTAGTTTGTTGAAATAGGATTGAATGACTTTAGGCTCTTTGCCCCCGCAGCCGTTCACACGAGCCAGATAATCATCTTTCAGACCCGCAATCCGACAAAGTAGTTCCTCTGTTTTTTCACTTGTCATCTGGTCTGTCAGATTGGATAGAACGATTGCTTCAAGAAACAATTCATCAGTCATCGATGCGATCAGCTTCTTTAAATCTCTTTTGTTAGCCATTATAATTGCATTTATTGAGTTACGATAGGAACGACAAAAGTAAATCGTAATTGTCAAACTACCTACTCTTTTATTGATTTTTTTGTTTCCATATTTGATTATATGCCCGACAATGACTACTTTTGACCTTTTGAATTTGAGATAAATATTGCTTACTAACCTATAGCTTAATAAGATGGATAAAGAGCTGCTTATGCCCTGTTTTATATTTGAGACAAGTTGGGAAGTATGCAACAAAGTTGGCGGGATCTATGCAGTGCTTTCTACGCGAGCGAAGACCCTTCAAGAATACAATAAAGATAAACTCCTGTTCGTCGGTCCTGAACTATGGAAAGAGATACCAAACCCTTTCTTCAAAGAGACAGAATCACTACTTTCAGCATGGAAAAAGCATGCTTTGGAACAGGATCACCTGAAGATCCGCGTTGGACGATGGACCATACCGGGCGATCCAATCGCTGTCTTGGTTGATTTTACCCCTTTCTTTGAACAGAAAGATGAGATTTATGCTGATTTCTGGGAGTATTTTAAGGTAGACTCGTTGCATGGCTACGGTGATTATGATGAAGCTTGCATGTTTGCATACGCTTCAGCAAGAGTGATGGAAAGCTTTTACCGTTTTCAACTGCAAGAAGAGAAGAACGTGGTTGCCCATTTTAATGAGTGGACAACAGGGCTAGGAGCTTTGTACCTCAAAAAGAACGTTCCCGCGATCGCGACACTCTTTACAACACATGCCACATCTGTAGGCCGTTCTATTGCCGGCAATGGCAAACCACTATACGATTATTTGTCGGGCTATTCGGGTGACCAGATGGCACGTGAGTTAAACATGGTGGCCAAACATTCGATAGAAAAGATTGCCGCTACAGAAGTGGATTGTTTCACAACAGTAAGTGACATTACCGCCAAAGAGTGCAAACAACTTCTGCGTCCGGTTGATATTGTAACTCCCAATGGTTTTGAAGATGGTTTTGTGCCTCAGGGTAAAGAATATGAAAAGAAACGCGCAGAGGCTCGTAAAGCCTTGATCACTACTGCGGAAAAGTTGTGTGGCTGCCCCATTGATGAAGATGTGCTGATCATAGGCACCGGAGGACGCTGTGAGTTTAAGAACAAAGGTCTGGATGTATTTCTGGATGCTCTGCGCTGCGTCAACCAGAATCATAAACGAACCAGAGAAGTGCTGGCTTATATATTGGTGCCTTCCGATGTCTATGGCGTCCGATCAGATCTGATGGAACGTCTGATTGAAAAGGAGGTTCCCGAAACACCGTTGTACGATGCATTCTTGTCTCATTGGCTAAACCGTCCGGAGAATGATCTGATCTACTGTGCCATTTGCCGTTACAACATGCAAAACAGCGTCACCGATAAAGTGAAGATCGTCTATGTGCCTTGCTATCTCAATGGCAACGACAAGGTGTTCAACAAAAGTTATTATGACTTGCTGATCGGGATGGACCTGACGGTTTTCCCTTCTTATTATGAACCATGGGGATATACGCCATTGGAAAGTGTGGCATTCAGTATTCCCACAATCACAACGGATCTTTCGGGCTTTGGCCTGTGGGCTCAAAAAATAACTTCACAAAAAGGCTTGACGGATGGCTTCGAGGCAGTACACCGCTCTGACTTTAACTATGGAGAGGTGGTGGATGAGATTGTCAATCTGATCAATGATTATTTGCAAAGAGGTGCTGATGAAGTTTTTTCAATACGCATCGCTGCACGACAGCTTGCCGATCAGGCGTTGTGGAGCCATTTTATCAAAAGCTATTTTGAAGCATACAATATTGCGCTGAATAATAGAAACCTACGTCTCATTTAATATTAAAATAAATCAGGAAATAATGATAAAAGTAAATCAAGCAAACCAGCCTTCATGGAGGGCTGTCACCATAAAGATGAAACTCCCTGCGGAGTTGAAAAAGTTAGAGGAACTTGCCGATAACTTGTGGTGGGTGTGGAACTTTGAGGTACAGGATCTGTTTAGAGGGATAGACCCTATCTTGTGGAAGCAGGCAAAACATAATCCGGTTGTGTTTCTGGATAGTCTGACTTTCGAACAATTGAATACATTGGTATCCGATGTGGCTTTTGTAGCAAAGATGGATCAACTATATGCAACTTTTAGGACATATATGGATGAAGTGCCGGATCAGACGAAGCCTTCTGTTGCTTACTTCTCAATGGAATATGGATTGACAGATGTCGTGAAGATATTCTCCGGCGGTCTGGGAATGCTGGCGGGTGATTATCTCAAAGAGGCAAGTGATTGTAACGTGCCGCTGACCGGTGTGGGATTCTTGTACCGGTTTGGCTATTTTACGCAGACTTTGTCTATGAATGGCGAACAGCTGGCTAATTACGAAGCGCAGGATTTTAGCAAGTTACCGATTGAACAGGTAGTGGATAAAGATGGGATTCCAATAGTGCTCTCTGTTCCTTATCAGAACTTTATTGTGCACGCAAATGTGTGGAAAGTGGCTGTCGGCCGTGTCTCTTTGTATTTGCTGGATACGGATGTTGACCAGAATAGTGAATATGACCGTTCGATCACCTCTTCCTTATATGGCGGTGATTGGGAAAACCGACTCAAACAAGAATATCTGCTGGGTATCGGAGGTATTCAGTTGCTGAAAGAACTTGGTATTCAGAAACAGGTATATCATTGCAATGAAGGTCATGCAGCACTGATCAATGCGCAACGTCTGGTGGATTATGTAGCATCCGGTCTTACATTTGATGAGGCTTTGGAGGTCGTGCGCGCATCTTCTTTATATACAGTGCATACGCCGGTGCCTGCCGGGCATGATTACTTCGACGAGGGAATGTTTAGCAAATATATGAGTCTGTTTCCTCAGAAGCTGGGTATCAGCTGGCAACAATTCATGGATATGGGGCGCGAGCACCCGGGCACAAACGAGCGGTTCTGTATGAGTACTTTTGCATGTAACGCCTCTCAGGAGGTGAATGGTGTAAGCTGGTTGCATGGAAAGGTATCACGCGAGATGTTTAGTGGCATCTGGCAGGGTTATTTTCCGGAAGAACTGCATGTAGGATATGTCACCAATGGTGTGCACATGCCGACATGGACAGCCACTGAATGGAAAACAGTCTATAAAAAGTATTTTGATAAGAACTGGATCAATGATCAGTCCAATGCTAAGATTTGGGAAGCCATCGAGAAGGTGCCTGATGAGGTAATCTGGAATACACGTTTGGAACTCAAGAACCGTCTTTTTGAATATATCAAGACACAGTTTGAAGATTCCTGGCTGAAAACTCAGGGCGATCCGTCACGTGTTGTCTCTGTACTGGAAACGATGAATCCGGATGCTTTGACCATTGGTTTTGCCCGCCGTTTTGCAACCTACAAACGTGCGCATCTGTTGTTTACGGATATCGAACGCCTCGCGAAGCTGGTTAATAATCCGGAGCGTCCTGTTCAATTCCTGTTTGCAGGCAAAGCACATCCTGCCGATGGCGCAGGTCAGGGATTGATCAAACGTATTGTGGAAATATCCAAGATGCCTGAGTTTATAGGCAAAATCATATTCCTGGAGAATTATGACATGACATTGGCACGCCGATTGGTATCCGGTGTGGATATCTGGCTGAATACACCTACCCGTCCGCTGGAGGCTTCCGGAACATCGGGAGAAAAGGCCGAGATGAATGGAGTGTTAAACTTCTCTGTTTTGGACGGATGGTGGTTGGAAGGCTACCGCAAAGGGGCCGGCTGGGCTCTGACCGATAAGAAAACGTATGTGAATCAGGCGCATCAGGATCAGTTGGATGCCGCTTCGATCTATTCGATGTTAGAGATGAAGATCGTTCCTCTCTATTTTGCACGTAGCTCAAAGGGTTATTCTCCCGATTGGATTCAGACCATTCGTAACTCTATATGCCAGATAGCTCCTCATTATACGATGAAGCGTCAGCTGGATGACTATTACGATAAGTTTTATTACAAGTTGGCTGAACGAAGTGCCAAGATTACTGCCAATAACTTTGAGAAAGCCAGAGAGATTGCAGCCTGGAAGAATAAGGTGGCAGCAGGATGGGATGGGATTCAGGTTATATCTGCTATCCCTCCTACTAAACCAATATCTTTTGTAGGAGAAGAGATTGAACAAACTATTGTGATTGACACGAAGGGATTGGGCAATTCTGTGGGTATCGAATTGGTGGTTACTGCGTTGGATGCTGATAATAAAGATTGCCTGGTGGAGGTAAAAGAACTGGATCTGGTGAAAGAAGATGGCTCTATCCTTACTTTCGAACTGAAGTATACCAACTTCCGTGCAGGAACGATAAAGACACAGTACCGGATGTTTCCCAAATCAGCCGATCTGCCGCATCGTCAGGACTTCTGCTATGTAACCTGGTTCTGATCTATTACAAAGGATTTAAGTAAGCCGGAAGGAGAGCCATCTCTTTCCGGCTTGTTTTTTTGTGGTTTCGATGGTATTCTTGATCGAAAAGGGTTAATAGTCGTCGTTCTTTTGTTTTTCAGATTCTTTTCTTTTATTTTTGCGCTTCCGTACATTCAACAAACAGAAAGCAGAACGTAAGATATCGAATGAAATTTGCAATTATCTCAGCGGGAGAAGGATCTCGTTTGGCACAAGAAGGCGTATCTCAGCCCAAACCGTTAATCATGATTAATGGCAAACCGATGATCGACCGGCTGCTTGATGTATTTATGGATTGTGGCGCTCAATCTATAGTCGTGATCATCAATAATGAAGTGGAAGCGACAAAGTCTCATCTGGCTGCTTTGCAAAAGAAATATCCATTGGAAGTGGTGATTAAGACGACAGCAGGTTCCATGGAAAGCTTCTACAACCTGAAGCCTTTTCTCGAAGGCGAGAAGTTTTGTCTTACCACAGTAGACACGATCTTTCATGAAGAGGAATTCAAGGCTTTTATTCGTACGTTTCAAGATGCTCCTGAAGATGGATATATGGCAGTGACGGATTATATAGATGACGAAAAGCCTTTGTATCTTTCAGTAGATGACTCCATGACAATCACCGGCTATCATAATCAGCCGGATTCGCGGACAAAATATATATCAGGTGGTATCTATTGCCTGACTCCTTCTTGCCTGGATACGCTGGAGCGTTGTATGAATCAGGGACTGCTCCGTATGCGCCAGTTCCAGCAGGCGTTAGTGGAAGAGGGGATGCTACTGAAGGCATTTCCTTTCAGCAAAATACTGGATGTGGATCATGCGGAGGACATCGCCAAAGCGGAAACATTCCTTCAGACTTCCTTTCAGGTATTGGGCGTACAACGGGGGAGTGAATACTCTCCGAACAAAGAGAGTAACGATGCGCGTATCTTCCGGTTGGTAAAAGAACGGCTGGAAGAGAAGGGAGCTGCTGTACAGGTACTCAGCGAACAGCAACTTCAGGAGTCTGAACTTTTCGCTCCATTCGTATTCAGTATGGCACGGAGGGAAGAGAGCTTAAAGGTGTTTGATAAACT
>DATCIB010000132.1:0-5245 GCA_036508045.1 Bacteroidales bacterium | reverse complement strand
TATTTCCCAATATAATCCAAAACGAGGCATTTTGGTTAATCTTTGGTATCGCATGCACCGGCAACTATTTGATTCCATACAAAGAAGTACCAAACTAAATCCTATCTTTTTGATGAATGATCGCATACTTAACGATAACAGTACTGTCGGAGGCTGTTATCCTACCTATAAGAGCTATGCTGACTCCGTGACCGAACTAATTGCAAGAATTAAAAAGGGAGAAGATCCATCCTCAATTCCATTCAAGACGGTTATTGATTCTACTCCACGGATTAACATGTCCGCCATGCAAAACTATAATCTGAACACAGAAATACCCGGTGCAGTCTTCTATAATTATCCCCCCACTTATATACAACGAACTCAAAATTATATCGTACGCATTCTGATATTCCTGATTGTTCTGTTTTCGTGGTATTTTATCAGTCGTAACGCAATTCGGTTCAAGAAAAGAATGACTCTTCTGTATAATAAGAATAAGGATCTGTATGATGAATTCCTTATGGCATCAGAGATTATGCCGGTTGCTCTTTTCATCTTTGATTCAGAAGGTAAATTACTGAGAAAAAATGCTGAAGCCACACGTACTATTGGAAATGGCGGAATCATATCCGATGTACAAATGAGTTTATTCGATGTTACGTTCTTAAAAGAAGAGGATAAGAAGGCAATACGTCAGATGAAACCTGTCGACCTTGAGTTAAATGAGGAACAACGAGTGATTATCCGATATAACTTAACTGAAAAGAATAAAAAACAGGGACGAAACAGTAATCTTGAAATTATCTTGATACTCATTGAGAGTCATGCACTTAATCAAGAAAGAATAAAAAGCCGCTCTTTCCGGACAATCTTTGAATATGCAATGAAAGCATCCAACATGGGTGTAGCAGAATATAACCTCATTGACAAAAAAGGATTTGCTACAAAGACATGGTATGATAACTTGAATATAAAGGAAGAAGATGGGTTCAAAGATCCATTGGCTTCAATAAACGAGAAGGATCGTTGCGAAATACAAAATTTTCTCTTGGAAGCTCGTCGCGGCATAAACAATAATTTCAACAGAAATATTCAGGTTAGAAACTCACATGGTGAGTTGCACTGGCTCAACTATGCGATATATGTCATGGCATACTCGCCCAGCGAAGGAAGAATCATGATTGCTGAAACTTGTGTAAATATTGATGAACAGAAAGAACGGGAATTCAGACTTGAACAGGAAATGAAAAGAGCTCAGGAATCAGACTTATTGAAGAGCGCATTTATTGCTAATATGAGCCATGAGATTCGGACTCCTTTAAATGCAATCATCGGTTTCTCTGATCTGCTTATTGATACTGAAGATCCTACGGAAAAAGAAGAACTGATGCGTCATATTGAATATAACAACGCTTCACTTCTCGGATTAGTCGAAGACATTATCGAATTGGCGCGTGTCGAATCGGAAGTCAACAGACTTATTTACGCTGAGACAGATCTTAACTTCCTGCTCAATGACTTGGTTTTGTATTGCCAGATGGAAGGTGCAAAGAAGAATCTGAAAGTTTCTTTTATAAAACCGGAAGAGAGTTGTATCATCATTACAGACAAGATGCGGCTCAAACAGGTAATCAGTAACTTTGTTACCAATGCGTTGAAGTTTACCAAAACTGGTGAAATCACAATTGGATATATGTTGATCGGCGACATGGTTAAGATATTTGTATCTGACACAGGTATCGGTATTTCTGAAGAAGGATGCAAGAAAGTGTTTAATCGATTTGTAGTATTAGAACACGGAATTAAAGGAAACGGACTTGGTCTTTCTATTTCTAAATCAATTATCTTACACCTGGATGGAGAAATTGGGGTGGATTCAGTTGAAGGTGAAGGATCAACTTTCTGGTGCATTATTCCTTGTAATCGTGATATTAAGATTGCAGAGATTCCGATGATACGATCAAAAGAAGAGTCTAAGTCTTCAAAGCCAAACCTTGAAACGAAAGAAATCCAGAAGGAAATAATAAAGATTCTTATTGCTGAAGATGAAAAGGAACTTTATGCCGAACTGGAGGATATTATCCATGGTGACTATCAATTGACACATTCTGTGAATGGCGAAGAAGTGATAGAATTATTCCTGAATGACTTGCCCGATATGATCTTTATGGATCTGGAAATGCCAATGGCCAGTGGGTATGAGGCTGCTGCTGCCATACGAAATATCGCAACTGATCTTCCTATGATTGCGACCATTGACAGAGAAAGAGCTTCTGAATATGAGGATCTGTTAAAGAAAGGGTTTAATGATGTGATCTGTCATCCTTACAGAAAAGATGAAGTATACAAGACTATTGAAAAATGGATGAAGAAAGGAGGCAAGATATGAGAATAATTGGGTTAGTATTTCTTCTTTCGTTATGCATACAAATAGGGTACGCTCAAAAGTCTGACAAGCTTGATCTCCTTACACAGGAAAACACGGACAGCAGTTATATTTTGATTGTCAGCTCATATAGTAGCGATGTCACATGGTCAACTTCCCTGGCTAAAAAGATTGAGACTCAGGTCTATGCGAACTTTCCTTCACTTAGAACAGTGATTAGCTTCTTGAGTGCAGATAAGATCGCTGATAAAGTCGCACTTGTTGCCTCTTTTCGTTCTGCCTTTCAAGTAGGGATAAGCAGTGACAGCACTGTTGAGAATGGCGATTATAGAAGGTTATCTGTACCCTTCAAAAAAGAGAACCAAAAACCACTATTAATGGTCTTTATCGGGGATGAGATTCTACAAAATTTTCGCACGCTTGAAGATTCGATTGGTGACTGGGCATCAATTCCTATTATTGCATGTTGCACAAGTGACTCTATCAGCAGTAAAGCATTCGTTCCAGGCGAACAATTCATTTTTGACTCGTTGATACCGCTAAAAGAGGCTACTTTCTTTTCAAATTCTCAAGGTATGAAGCATCGATTAAATTTAACAGCTGTTATTGAGCCATCAAATATCAGAAAATCGCTTGAAATGATTCAACTCTTCTATCCTGACCTGAAAAGAATTATATATGTTGACTCGTACTATTCTAAATCGGTCTATGTAGAACGTAAGATTCGACGCGAATTGGCTCAATTAGCTCCAGATATAAATTTCGAATCTGTTTATCTGACTGCTTATAACACAGATAGTATCTTGATGTCTGATCTTAAGTCAACTACTGACAAAGTTTTTATTACAAATTCCACAAGTTTAAATGAAGCATTTAATTTTCTAAGTGACCACCAGATTGACTCGCTTTTTATCAATCAATTCAAAGCTCCATTCTTTTCTCTGACTGAACGAAATCCAAGACTTAGAAATATCGGAAATTTCAACTACTCTCTCAATGAGTGTGCAAATAAAACATCAGATATGATTAGCCGGATTCTAGGTGGAGAAAATCCGAAAATGATTCCTTTTGATACTGTAAGAAAAGGAAATTTCCGGTTAAATGATTTAGCATTAAAGAAATATGACCTGACTAGAAAGGCAAAAACACTCAACAATGTGATTTATGTTAATATTCAACAATCATTCTTCAAGCTACATGAAATAGAAATCTTAATTTCGATCGGTTTTATCATTCTTCTGATAGCAGCAATATTCCAGATCCTTCGTAACCGCTATTACGCAAAGAAGATGAAAGATTTATATCTTATGCATAAGGAGATGTATGACAACATGAAGCATATTTACACTAATGCTGCTATGAGCCTTTACATTTACAACAAAGAAGGTATCTGTCAAATGAAGATTGCTAAAGAAGATTCTGAGGTAACAATGCTGACCGACAACTTCTTTCAATCCAAATACATCTCTAGTTCACTGAAAGACAGGATTCAGAAACAAGAAGAGATAAATACCGAGATTGTTGTGGATCCTTCCGGTATGATTTCGAGATACAGTTTCTCCAATAAGATATTCCTACAGCTTTTAATAAGTCATATCAAAGATGAGCATGGAAAACCAAACGGATTTATCGTGATCTTGGTTGACCAGTCAAAACTATTCAAAGAACGTGAAGAAGCTGAACGTTTCGAGAGCCTTTTCCACTTTGTATCCAACTCTTCTAATATCGGCATTGCATTTTACGATCTTAATACCCAGCAGGGAATGGCTTCCAGATCTTGGTTCAACAACATGAATGACGCACAGACTATCAACAAACTACCTGTTTATGCCAATGTTTGGAATCAAGACAAAGAAGATATTTTGATACATAGAGAGCATATGAGGAATGGTGATACTACCCCTCTACGAAAAGATATTGGTGTCTTATATAAAGATGGCAAATACCATTGGGTACATCTGGATCTCTTACTTATGGAGTATAGTGAGAAAGATAAGAGAGCACTGGCTGTTGGAGTATCCATAAATATTGATGAGCAAAAAGAGAGTGAGATTGTGTTGGACAAAGCAAAAGAAGAAGCAGAAAGAGCAAATAGAGAGAAGGATACTTTTCTTGCTAACATAAGTCATGAGATCAGAACACCACTAAATGCCATTGTAGGATTCTCGAATGTACTGACCATTACTGATGAACAGAACGAAAAAGTGCTGTACGCTGACTTAATTCATAAGAACAACGAAATGCTGATGCAAATGATCAACAGCATTCTGGAGTTAGCAAAGATTGATGCAGGAACTGCCAAATTCAATTATACGGAGGTTGACTTGCAAATGCTGTTCAAAAATCTGGTTGAATATGCAAAGGAACAAATTGGCAATAAACCAATAGAAGTCTCCTGTGAGAACCAAATCGAGAATTGCCTGTTGTATACCGATCCTGATCATATACATCAGGCATTCCAGAATCTGATCTCCAATGCTGCAAAATTTACACAATCCGGTTCTATTGTACTTAGTTTCAGGCAAACGGCAAAAGGTCATTATCTCTTCTTCATCAAGGATACCGGCATAGGTATTGAGAAAGAAAAACAATCTGTCATTTTCAATCGTTTTGAAAAAATCGATCCGTTTGTACAAGGATCCGGGCTTGGTCTCTCGCTTTGCAAAAGCATCGTTTTGCATATGGGTGGCACTATCGGAGTGTATTCGACAGTTGGTGAAGGTTCCACTTTCTGGTTTACTCTACCCCTCAGACCAGTCAATAACAACTAATCCGAACGGAAAAGATTCTTCATAATTAGAACAAAAATGTCCGGTTGCACTAATCATTTTAGATAGTGCAACCGGACATTCAGCTTATAAGATATCAGGAGACATA
>DATCIB010000131.1:0-2759 GCA_036508045.1 Bacteroidales bacterium | reverse complement strand
ACAGGAAAAGCTGCTTACATCAAACAAAGCAGCTTTTTTTTATTTTAAACAAGAGAAGAAAGATGGCAACAGCATATCACAACTTATCAACATACGACGAAGCATCAATACCCAATGTTGAAGGCAAACGTTTTGGCATTGTCGTTGCAGACTGGAACAGCAACATCACCTTCAAACTATTGGACGGTGCTATCGGCGCATTTTCCGAACACGGAGTTCATCCTGAAGATGTGATTGTAAAGCATGTACCGGGAAGTTTCGAACTTATATTTGCAGCCAGGCAGATGGCGGAGCGAGCCAGAGTAGATGCAGTCATTGTACTAGGCTGCGTCGTCCGTGGTGACACCCCTCATTTTGATTATGTCTGCCAGGGCGTTACTCAGGGTATCGCCAGCTTGAACCTGAAATATAATATTCCATTTATTTTTGGGATGGTTACCACCAACACAATGCAGCAGGCAGAAGACCGGGCAGGAGGAATACACGGAAATAAAGGGGTAGAAGGGGCAATTACCGCGATAATAATGTCGCGATTGTTTGCAGAATAGAAATTATTCACTACTTTTGCACCGCCGTTAGAGAACGGGTAGTTACCAGAGTGGCCAAATGGGGCAGACTGTAAATCTGCTGGCTTCGCCTTCGGTGGTTCGAATCCATCACTACCCACTAACATTGCGGGAATAGCTCAGTTGATAGAGCATTAGCCTTCCAAGCTGAGGGTCGCGGGTTTGAGTCCCGTTTCCCGCTCTCAATCTAAAGAGGCTTTCTACCATTCGGTAGGAAGCCTCTTTCTTAATGTTAGAATCGCACTATACTTCCTCTTTTCGAAACGAGATCTCCCCGATTATTACAGATAAAGTAGTACCTTCGCGACTGCAATATAACAAGACGGTCACGCTATGTTTGATTTCGAGTCATATAAAAGACATTACAAGGTACTCATTACGTTGGGAATACCTATTGTCATCGGACAGATCGGATTCATCGCGCTCGGATTTGCAGATACCTTCATGGTGGGTCATCACAGTACTGAAGAACTTGCAGCCTCCTCGTTTGTCACCACAATCATCAATCTCGCAATTCTTATCAGTATTGGCTTCTCTTACGGATTGATTCCACTGGTAGGCTCACTCTACGGACAAAAGAAATACGAACAAATTGGTCAGGTGATCCGGTATGGTTTTTATGCCAATCTGCTGGTCACACTCCTTCTTCTGCTTGCATTAGGAGTCGTTTATCTCTTTGTCGATCGTATGGGACAGCCGGAAGAACTGCTGCCACTGATCCGTACGTTTTTCCTTTATCAAGCAGCCTCTCTCTTCTTCGTCGGTCTCTTCAATGTATTCAGGCAGTTTGCCGATGGGATCACCAATACAAAGATCTCCATGTGGATCCTTTTGTCTGCCAATGCAATAAATATACTTCTCAATTATATCTTTATCTTCGGACATTGGGGTGCTCCAGAGATGGGGCTGGAAGGTGCCGGACTAGGGACTCTCATTGCCCGTATCCTGATGGTAGTCACCGCTTTCATCCTCTTTTTCGGCAGCAAGACCTTTGCCGTATATCGCAAAGGACTGAAGATCCCTGCCTCAGACCTCTCACTCTTCCGAAAGATAAATAAGTTAGGATGGCCTATTGGTGCTCAGATGGGTATGGAGATGGCTTCATTTACCTTTGTAGGTATTATGGTCGGATGGCTGGGCACGATTGAGATGGCTGCTCATCAGGTGATGATTACTGTCTCAACGATTTGTTTCATGGCATACTATGGCCTTGGATCAGCAGTAGCCGTTCGTGTCAGCAATTTTGAAGGACAAGGAGACTATCAGCAAGTGCGCCGTGTATCGTATGCCGGATTTCATCTGATGATGCTACTGGCATTAGTCAGTTCGTCGATTGTCTATTTCTTTCAGAATGAACTCGGGGGGCTCTTTACCGACTCACAGGAAGTTATTCTCATGTTCTCCACCTTGATAACCCCCATGCTCCTGTATCAGTTTGGCGACGGTTTGCAAGTCTGCTATGCCAATGCCTTGCGAGGTCGTGGAGATGTCAATATCATGATGGGAATTGCTTTTATCGCCTATTTTATAGTCTCTCTCCCCGCAAGCTATTTCTTTGGTTTTGTGCTCGAATGGGGGGTAAGGGGCGTTTGGATGGGATTCCCTTTCGGACTCACTACTGCCGGTATCCTTTATTTCTGGCGTTTCTATTCCGCTACAAACAAGATGATAAAGAAATAACGATTGAGTTATTCTTAACTAATATCATTGATCGGGGGGTGTTTTTTTGTTCGGAAAAGAATAAATTAATTACATTTGCGTCTCCATGAAAGGTTTAACAATGAATGCTATGACAAAACAAATTATTTTCACTTCCAGAAAGGCTATCTTATCAATACTCAGTATGTTAATCTGTGTATGTGGGTATGCGCAGTATGAACCCTCCTTTTCAACGGCAGGGTTTTATCAGACAGAAAACTCAGGACGTACGGTTTATAGTATGAATGTGGCATGGCGCTTTTTCAAAGGTGCCGCCAAAGGAGCAGAAGCCACAGCCTTTGATGATTCTAAATGGGAAGTCGTTTCCACGCCTCACGGACTGGAGTATCTCCCTACAGAAGCCAGTGGATGTATCAATTATCAGGGTGAAGCCTGGTATCGCAAACATTTTACCCCCGATGCTTCCTTGAAAGGGAAGAAACTCTTTCTTCATTTTGAAGCAATCATGGGGAAATCCAGGATTTATATCAATGG
>DATCIB010000130.1:0-6921 GCA_036508045.1 Bacteroidales bacterium | reverse complement strand
GGAAAGGCAACCGGCGTTCATTTGCATTATGAAGTTCATTATAAAGGGAAACCAGTTAATCCGGCCAATTACTATTATATGGATCTCACTCCGGAAGAGTATGATATAATGGTAGAAATGGCTGCTAATTCAGGACACGTCTATGACTAAAAAATTGTTTTATTCAATTGGGGAGGTTGCACGCAAGTTTGACGTCAACGAATCCTTGCTTCGTTTTTGGGAAAAAGAGTTTGACAGTATCAAACCTAAGAAGAGCCTGAAAGGTACACGGCTATATCAGGACGAAGATATCAAGAATATCGAACTGGTATATCACCTGGTAAAAGAGAAAGGCATGACTATTGAAGGTGCCAGAAACAGGCTGAAAGGGAATAAGGAAACTGCGGCTCAGACGTATGACGTTGTGTCAAGGCTGCACGCTATTCGTGAAGAGTTGTTGTTGATTAAAGCTGAGTTTGATCAGTTGCCGGAAGAGCAGTCTACTGTTACTCAACCCGAATAACCGATTGTACAGCATTCAACTCCTGTAACTTATTGCAGAGCGTACTGATATCATCTACGTTCTGGATGACCAGTCTTAATTTTCCGGTAAACATTCCGTCGTTGCTTTCAAACATTACTTTTAGTATGTTTACAGAGTGATCTTCAGAGATTACTTGCGTGATTTGGTGTAATACTCCCACACCACTGTCAAATCCTTTGATTTCGATGTTTGCGGTATAGCTGCTAGAGGTTGAATTTGGCCACTCCACCGAGAGCAGGCGGTCGCCAAAACTGCTTTTTAGTTTTAATGCCTCCGGGCAATCCCTCCGATGTACGATGACTTGGCCGCTAGGGTCAATAATACCTAAGACTTCATCACCGGGAATTGGATTACAGCATAGTGCCAACATATAATTCTTGCTGATACTGTCATCAGTCAGGAGGTAGGTTTTCTTTGGATCAATCTTTCTGTCCAAAAGCTGAGTTTGGGGTTCATCCTGAATTTTCTCACTCTTGCTACCGATAGTAAATCTCTTCAGATAACGCGAGAACCGATTCTTCCCTTGTTCCTTCAGAATACTTTCCATCTTAATGTCAAGACGGATATCACCTTCTCCAATCTTATAGTAGAGTTCTTCTTTGTTCTCTAATTTAAGATTCTGTATAATACTATTGATATTTTCATCTGTCTTATCGATATTGTGCTCTTCCAGATACTCTTGAAGCATCTTTTCTCCCGCATTAATGGCTGTGCGTTTTTCTTTACGGAGGAAGAGTCTGATCTTAGCACGGGCTCTGGCTGTGGTGACAAAGTTCAACCATTCCGGTTGCGGCGATTGAACCTTGGAGGTTATTATCTCCACCTGGTCTCCACCTTCTAGTTTATGACTCAGAGGCACAAGTTTATGATTGACCTTTGCGCCAATGCAATGATAGCCCAGGTCTTCATGCAAAGAGAATGCAAAGTCGAGAGCAGTAGCTCCGTGTGGCAAAGTCTTGATTTCACCTTTTGGTGTGAACACAAAGATCTCAGAGGCAAATAGATTCAGTTTGATTGTATCCAGAAAGTCGATGGCATTTGGTTCGGGATTTTCTAAAATCTCGCGAATGGTCTCAATCCATTTGTCCAGTTCGTTTTCTTTCTTTGTTTCTATCTCACTGGAGGCTTCCACGTACCTCTCTTTATATTTCCAATGTGCGGCAACTCCCTTTTCAGCAACGTCATCCATCTGCTTACTACGGATTTGAACTTCAATCCACTGTCCTTTTGGTCCCATTACAGTGATGTGCAACGCCTGATATCCATTCGCTTTGGGAGTGCTGACCCAGTCTCTGGTGCGGTCAGGGTGTACCTGATAGATGTCTGTGATCAGGGAATAAATGTCCCAACAGATATCTTTATCAGATGAATTTCCGTCAGAGGAGAAGGTGATGCGGACAGCCAGAATATCAAAAATCTCTTCAAAGGGGACTTTCTTATTTTGCATCTTCTCCCAGATGGAGTAAACAGACTTGACGCGTGCATCAAGTATGAAATCCAGGCTGGTCTTTTTGAGCTTTTCTTCAATTGGAGTGATGAAATTCTTATAAAGCTCTTTTCGGTTTTGTTCAGTCTGAGAGAGTTTCTGCTGAATCTCGGCATAGATTGCGGGGTGTTCATATTTGAAACTGAGGTCTTCCAGTTCGGTCTTAATGGCGTAAAGTCCCAGACGATGCGATAATGGCGCATAAATATAGAGAGTCTCTCCGGCAATCTTATATTGTTTGTTGGGCAACATCGAACCCAACGTTCGCATGTTGTGCAGACGGTCAGCAATCTTAATCAGGATGACACGGATATCTTCAGACATCGTAAGTAGCAGGTGCTTGAAGTTCTCGGCCTGTTTAGAAGCCTGGTCACCGAAGATCCCTCCGGAAATCTTGGTAAGTCCATCGACAATAGAGGCAATCTTTTCTCCGAATTCATTTCGGATATCTTCCACAGTGAAGTTCGTATCTTCAACTACATCATGAAGAAGAGCTGCACAGATAGAAGTTGACCCCAAGCCAATCTCTTTCGAGACGACCCGGGCGACAGCAAGAGGATGCATGATATATGGTTCACCTGAACGGCGCTTTACGCCCTTATGAGCATTATTAGCGAAGTTGAACGCTTTTGTAATTTTGTCAACTTTCTTTCGGTGATTTGAGTTGAGATAATCATTGAGAAGTCTTTCAAACTCCTGCCGGATTATCTCCTCATCATGTATCTCAATTTCTTCAGCAGTCATGTCCATCATAGGTTGTATTCTTAGCCTTTATACAATACAAGCCGTTGTCCTATACTAATGCGGGTACTTCTCAGATTGTTCCAACTCTTCAACTGATTTACGGTGACATGATATTTTCCTGCTATCTCGGAAAGTGTTTCTCCAGATCTAACCTTGTGGAAAGTCTGAATTCCCAAGCTGTTGCTCGCACTTTTACTGAAAGTTGCCGGCTCTACTCTTGTACGGTTTGCCAGTAGTTCTGTTTGATGATAATTGCAGATGGAGTCTTGCATCTCGATAAAGTTATATGCACATGTAATTGGCAGGCGCAGCATACAATTAGAGTTTTCACCTCCGGGTATAATATCTTTCTTGTACTGAGGGTTTAGCGTGCGTAATTCATCTATAGGAATATCCAATACGTCTGCGACCTGCTGGAGATGAATTCTGGTTTTTACCTCAATCGTATCCGATGAATAGGAGAGATCAGCCGTTACCGGACAGATATTATGGTCCGAATAGTAGTTCATGACGTAGTTTGCCGCAATAAATGCAGGAAGATATCCACGGGTTTCCTTTGGCAGATAATTATATATCTCCCAGAAGTCTTTCTTGCCACCAGCTCGTTTGATTGCTTTATTCACATTGCCGGGTCCGCAATTGTAGGCAGAGATTGCCAGGTTCCAATCCTGATAGATCTCATGCAAGTCTTTCAGATATCTGACAGCGGCGTGAGTCGATTTTACCGGATCCCTCCGTTCATCTATCAGACTATTACTCTCCAAACCATATACCTTTCCGGTAGCCAGCATGAATTGCCAAAGACCTGTAGCTCCTGCATGTGATACAGCTATTGGATTCAGAGCTGATTCGATAACGGGAAGATATTTTAACTCAAGGGGCATGTTGTTGGCATCCAGCTCTTGCTCGAAGAGTGGAAAATAAAATTCTCCCATTCCCAGCATGTATTGCACCAGACTGCGGCGTCTACTCGTATATACATCAATAAAAGAGCGTACTATCTGGTTATATGGCATTTCAATAATAGTAGGAAGCTCAGAGAGCCTTTGGATATAATCCTCGTCTTTAAAGAGAGGATTCTGCTCACTGGACAGGCAATCTTGATTACTCGTGACCTGTTGTCTGATGGTCCAACTACATAGAAGGCTGTCAATATTTGAATCACTCAGACTTTCTGGAAGAACGACAGATTCGTCCCGAATAGTATCTTTGGTCTTCAATATCTTATTTTCTTTGTCAGGAGTCTCCGCCTGCAAGGAGGACACGCTGAGAAGTAGATAAGATAGAACCAGATAAATGCGTGATTTGTTCATAATTTGCATGTTTTTCTCATTAATACGTAAAGCTGCATCGAAATCCAATCATGTTCTCATACCCCGATACTTGCTGAATTGTCGGTTCCACCCTTATAGAGAGATCCGGAGAAATATCAAAATCGTACAATTGGGCGTCCACATAAGCATCAAGGATACTAAGTAAGTATATTCCAACCATTCCGATGACGCTTAAATCACGCGAGCGTCGGAAATAATCATTTTTTCTTTTAAAAGTGCTTTTCAACCATGCAGCATCATAATCCGATTCATCTTTTCCGGGAGGCAGGAAGTTTATGTAACTTCTTGTCGCAGGATTGTCATCCATTATATCCCGATAGGCAACAGAATAATCCTTATAATATTTATTATTCCAGGAGATCGCATAAGTCAATGCCATGAATCCAGCATAAAACAGAGGCAGTTTCCAGTATTTCCTGTTGTACATCTGCCCCAGACCCGGAAAAATGACCGATCTCCATGCAGCAGCAGACGGATCCGGTTTGAAATTATCTATAAAGAGACTGTCATTAGGCAAAGATAATAGAGAATCCGGTTTATATTTCAAAATAGTCGAATCATTTTTTATCCCTAATTCTTTTGTTAACATTATATCCTGATAAACAGAACCGGAAGTTATTGAATCAATGGAAGCCGAATCCTTCAAATTGGGCACGATAGAACTGGAGTCTTTCGGTGTAATCTGACGTAAAGAATCCACAGACTGACCACGTGATGATACTGCTATCATGATTAGAAAGCAAGGTAACCACCAAGAGATACCCCGGGAATTTGTATGTAAAAGGATTCTAGTCAATCGCTTCTGAGTTATTATTTTAAAGTGTCCAATATCTTCAGGATTCTTTCGAGTTCTTTTTCCGAATTGAAGATTATCGAGATATTCCCTTTTCCCTTGTCATTGCATTTCAGCTTGACATGACTGTTGAAAAAGTTGGTAAGATGTTCGCTCAGTATCTTGAACTCTTCCTGACTCTTTTGAGTCGTGGAAGCGGATGGAGAGAGACCCTCTCCTTTTTCGAGTTTGCGAACGAGCTCTTCTACTTTTCGAACAGACAGTCCCTCTTTTTCAATCCTTTCATAGAGAGAAAGTTGCATCTCCGGATCTTCTATCGTTATTAAAGCACGGGCGTGGCCCATGTCAATGAGTTTGTTTTTCAATCCCAATTGGATCTCCGCCGGCAACTTCAACAGCCGTACGTAGTTGGCAATTGTAGTCCGTTTCTTTCCAAGACGGTCACTGAGCGATTCTTGGGTCATCTGATACTGGTCCAGCAGTTTCTGATATGCCAAAGCCATTTCAATCGCATTTAAATCTTCGCGTTGAATATTTTCAATCAGAGCCATTTCCATGACACTATCATCATCGGCAGTCTTGATGTAAGCAGGAATAGTTCTCTTTCCGGCAAGCAGAGAGGCACGGTAACGCCGTTCACCTACGATAATCTGGTAATTGTCATCGGCCAGTTTACGTAAAGTGATGGGTTGTATGATCCCTAACTGCCGGATAGAAACAGCCAGTTCGTTAAGAGCGTCTTCATTAAAATTTGTTCGGGGCTGATCCGGATTGGGATGAATCTTTGAGATATCCACGTCATTAATTGAAGAAGATCCCTCAGTAATAACGGGATTTGCGTCAAGAAGAGCATCCAGCCCTCTACCTAAAACCATTCTCTTATCGGCCATATTATTTATTTCTTTCTATCAATTCTTTCGCCAGTTGCATGTGATTCAGTGAACCCCGTGAATCGGCATCGTACAGTAATACCGGCTTTCCATATCCGGGGGCCTCGCTTAGCTTGATATTTCGTTGAATCACGGTGTTGAATACCAGTTCGCGGAAATGTTTCTTCACCTCTTCATATACCTGATTAGCCAGGCGGAGACGGGAATCATACATCGTAAGTAAGAATCCTTCAATTTCCAGTTCAGGATTCAGCTTTGTCTTGATGATCTTTATTGTGTTCAGCAGTTTGCTGATACCCTCCAAAGCGAAGTATTCACATTGAACAGGAATGATGACGGAATCGGCAGCTGTCAGTGCATTCAACGTGATAAGTCCCAAAGAAGGGGAACAATCGATCAGTATGAAGTCATAGTTCTCTTTCAGAGGAGCCAGT
The DNA here is from genome assembly GCA_036508045.1 of Bacteroidales bacterium. Classification (GTDB taxonomy): domain Bacteria; phylum Bacteroidota; class Bacteroidia; order Bacteroidales; family JAQUTK01; genus JAQUTK01. Next base: position 717 of record DATCIB010000130.1, on the reverse strand, counting down.
ATCTGTTTGAGGATTGTCTCCCTGTTTGGCACTTGAAGCATTTCTATTTCAGCGCCTACCAGGTCAATATGAGAAGGAATAATATGCAAACCTTCAATTTCCGTATGCATGACAGCACTTGCAGCCGGCAATTGATTCATCAGACATTCATAAATCGTTGTCTCTAACTTGCGAATATCAATTCCTAATCCCGAAGAGGCGTTTGCCTGAGGGTCGGCATCAATAACCAATACCTTCTTTCCAAAAGCAGATAAGGAAGCGGCCAGGTTAATTGTGGTAGTGGTTTTACCCACTCCTCCTTTTTGATTAGACAAAGAAATTATTTTTCCCATGAGGTAAAACTGAATTATAAAGCAAAATAAGCAATAATCTTCCAAGCGACAAACAAAAATTTCAAAACAATGAGGCGATTGTTCATAAGTCGCCTTTTTGGTTAAAATATCAAAACGTTATTTTACTGCCAATTACAGCAATGATATTCGCTGCCGGGACTTCTAAATAATAAAAGTGAATCGTATAAACCATTCTTAAGAAATCATTCTTTATATTTGCACGTTGTATGAAAGAATAAGGATGGAGATGAAGAAAAGCAAGTTTGAAACAAGAGTAAAAACCCTTCAGCATGAGATGAAAGGAAGAAGCGTCGTTGGGGCCGTGCTCTTTGTTTTGGCATGCTACCTTTTTTTGCTCCTATTCCGTTCAAGCTATCTTCAGATG